>JAZLIV010000024.1:0-3499 GCA_045617545.1 Mycoplasmoidaceae bacterium
ATCAATTCCTAAGAATTCAACGTTTTGTTCCATTGCTGATAACATTTTATATTCTCCATGGATAGGAACAATATATTTAGGTGCTACTAACTTAATCATTAATTCAAGCTCTGTTTGTGTAGCATGTCCGGAAGCATGTAAACGACATGATGGGGAGTTTTGAATAACCTTAACACCACATTTATATAATTTGTTGACCAATTCTTGTACTGATGCAAAGTTTCCAGGAATTGGGTTTGAACTGAATAGAATTGTATCACTGGGTTTTAAAATAACGTGTGGATACTTACCGGCAGTCATCATGCTTAAAGCAGCAGTAGGTTCTCCTTGAGAACCTGTTAAAATAATTACTAGTTCGTTATCAGGTGTATTTTTAATATCACATGGTTCAACAAAATCTGTTTTAAATGTTTTTAGTAAACCTGTGTTAATGGATGTTCTGATATTATCATCCATTGTTTTTCCAATAATACAAATACGTTTATTTAAATTGATAGCAATTTCAATTACATTTTGAATTCTTCTTAGGTTACTTGCAAATGTTGTAATAAACACACGACCAGGAGCTTTTGATATTTGTCTACGGATTTCATCTAATACATATTTTTCTGAGATGGAAAAACCTTGTGCTTCAGCATTGGTTGTTTCACATAGCATTAAATCAACACCACGTTTTCCTACTTCACAAATTTTATGAATATCTGTTTGTTCCATCTTATCAGAAAAGTCAAATCTAAAGTCACCACATGTAACGACATTACCATTAGGTGTTTGTAAACAAACACCAAAACATAATGGAATAGAATGACAAACTCGAAAGAAATCAATTTTAAAATGTTTTGATTCAATTTTTAGATCATCTTTTAACTCAACAAATTTTTCTAATTTAGCATCAGGATGTTCCTTCATTTTTCTTTTTAAAATGTTTTGTACTAATAAACTTCCATAAACTACTGGAATCTTTACAGTTTTTAGTAAGAAAGGAACACCACCAATGTGGTCTTCATGAGCATGAGTAATAATTAGACCCTTAATTTTGCTTTGGTTTTCAATTAAGTAATCAAAAGGACAAATTACTGATGTAACACCAGGTAATTCATTTTCATCACTAAATTTATTACCACAATCGATAATGAATAATTCATCATCATATTCGATGATGTACATATTCTTACCAATTTCTTCTATTCCACCTAAAGCAAATACAGTTGTTGGTTTTTTATTTAAGTCTGGCATATAGCCTCCTTTAATATGCAATTAAAGATTTATCATTATCGAGATATTTATGTTTTTTATCAATACGATGATAATATAAAATTCCTGATAAATGATCAATCTCATGTTGAAGACAGACTGAGAATAATCCTTCTGCATCAATGGTAATTGTCTTATTGCTTAACATATCAAGAGCTTTAACTCTAACTTTGTTAAATCTTTTAACATGTCCTTTGTGTTCTTTACCAACTGAAAGACAACCTTCGCCATCTTTTAGATAGCAACAAGCAACACTAGTAGCTACAATTTCTGGGTTAGCTAATAAATATTTTTGCTCTGAACCATTTTCATCATCAAAGTGGATATAGATAATTTTTTTATCACAACCAACTTGTGGTGCAGCAACAGCAATACCATTTTTAAGGTTATATTCTTCCCATCTGTTTTCATAACAAGCATCAATATAGTTAACCATATGGTTAACCAATAATGAATCTTTATCATTTAAAGGAAATGTTGCATCCTTACACTTTTTCAATAAAAACTCATTAGTATCTTCTAATATCCAATCAGAAGATGGTTTAAGATCTTGTAATTTCAACATTAAAAAGATTATATATAAATATATATTTTTATTGAATATTAAATATAATTATTAAAGATATATCTTTAATAATATTGGAGGAAATTATGACTATTGAAGAATTTGCCATGCGAATTAAGAAAATTCATGGCAAAAATGGAACAAAATTAATGTGCTTACAATTAGCACAAACTGAATTTGGTTATATATCTAAAGAAGTAATGCGAGTTATTGCTGAAGAATATGATACAACAACCAGTGAAATTTATTCCATTGCAACCTTTTATTCACAATTCACATTTGTGAAAAAAGGAAAATATACTATTGCTGTTTGCTTAGGAACTGCATGTTATGTAAAAGGTAGTGCTAAAGTTTTAGAAAAATTTGAGCAAATACTAGGAATCAAGTTAGGAGAAACAACTTCTGATGGTATGTTTACCCTTGCCACAGCACGTTGTGTTGGTTGCTGTAGTTTAGCACCTGTAACCATGATTAATAACAAGGTTTATTCTGTTAAACCTGATCAAGTCCAAGAAACTATTGACCTGATTATTAAACACGATAAACAAGGAGTTAATAAATAATTATGGCTATTACATTTGAACAATTAAAAGCGACAAAGATTAAATTAGCTAAGAGAATTAATGATCGTCGTGAAGGTTTAGCTAAAGCTGAACAAACTGGTAAGAAACAAATTTTAGTTTGTTGCTCAACTGGATGTTTAAGTACTAACTCTGAAGAAATTTACCAATTTCTTCAAAGATTTGTTACTTTACACAAACTACAAGATAAAGTAGAAGTTAGCCGAACAGGATGTAATGGTCTATGTGCTGAAGGACCAGAAGTAATGGTTTATCCTGAAGGAATTATTTATGCTAAGGTTACAAAAGATATAGCAACAGCAATTATTAATGAACACATTGTTGGTGGTAACATTGTTAAAGAACATGTATGAAAGAACCAATTAGACAAGAACAATAACATTATTCCTCTTAATAAAACTGTCTTCTTTAAAGATCAAATCAAGATTGCTTTAAAGAATGCAGGTGTTATTGATCCTGAAAAAATTGATGAATATATTGCAACTGATGGATACTTTGCTTTACACAAAGTATTAACATCAATGTCTCCTGATGATGTAATTAAAGTTATTACTGATTCACATCTACGAGGACGTGGTGGTGGTGGTTTCCCAACGGGAATTAAATGATCGCTAGCAAAGAAATCAGTATGCAAAAAGAAATATGTTTGTTGTAATGCTGATGAAGGTGACCCAGGTGCTTTCATGGACCGTTCAATCCTTGAAGCTGACCCACATTCAATTATTGAAGCAATGGCTATTGCGGCATATGCAATTGGAGCAGATGAAGGATTTATTTATGTTCGTGCTGAATACCCAATTGCAGTTCAACGTTTAGAAACAGCAATTGCTCAAGCTAAGAAATATGGATTGTTAGGTAAAAATATTTTCGGAACAAATTTTAACTTTAAGTTATCTCTACGTTTAGGATCTGGTGCCTTTGTTTGTGGTGAAGAAACAGCCCTAATGACTTCAATTGAAGGTAATCGTGGTGAACCAAGACCAAGACCTCCATTCCCTGCTGTTAAGGGATTATTTGGTAAACCAACATTATTAAATAACGTTGAAACATATGCTAATATTACACAAATTATTTTAAAGGGTGCTGATTGATTTAATAA
>JAZLIV010000025.1:0-3283 GCA_045617545.1 Mycoplasmoidaceae bacterium
GGAGAAGCAATTGCTTGACACGTTTATGAAGTATTGCCAAAGGCAAGTCAAGAAAAATGTGTGCGTATAACTTTTAACGAAATTACAAAAGATGCAATTGAAGAAGCAATTAAACATGAACGAAAGATTGACTTGAACTGAGTTCATAGTCAATTTGCAAGACGTGTTTTAGATCGAATCGTTGGTTATGACTTATCAAAATTTGTCAGAGACAAATTTAATGGATCTTCTGCTGGACGTGTGCAATCTGTTGCGCTTAAATTTATTTATGAGCGTGAACAAGAAATTAAAAAATTCGTTCCTGTTACAACATACACACTAGACGTTACATTGTCTAATAACGAAAAGATTTACTTACGTAAAGTTGATCAAAAAGTTCGTGATGAAGAAAAAGAAGATACTTCAATCCTAGAGTTCAAAACTGAACAAGAAGTATTAAACATCAAAAACCGATTATTAAAGGAATTTGAAGTATATTTCCCTAAGGGAAAAGAAGACGTTAAGGTAATGCGTCGTAACCCCCAAGACCCATTTAAAACATCAACTTTACAACAAGTTGCTAGCAACATGTTTGGTTGATCTGTTAGTAAGATAACTAAAGTTATCCAAGACTTATATGAAGGTATTAAAATCGATGGGGAACAAACTGCATTGATTACTTACCCTCGTACTGATAGTATCAGAATGTCTGATACTTTTAAAGCAGCAGCACGAAAATATATTCAAGCTACATACGGAGATGAATATGTCAATCCAGGTGAAAAACCTAAAAAACAAGCAAAGAAAGAAAATGTACAAGACGCACATGAATGTATTCGTGTCATCAACCCATTTACTTTTCCAAGTAAATTAAAAAGCAAGATTGACAGTGACTATGCCAAGATGTATGAATTAATTTGACGTCGTTCAATCGCGTCATTAATGACACCTTGTCGTTATATTCATAAGACAATTCGTTTTAAAAATGATGGATGTAAATTCTTTACATATTCTAACGTTCAAGAATTTGATGGTTATAAGAAAGTATATGCTGAAGCAGCATTAGTTGGTGAAGGTACTGCTAGAGCTTATAAAAATGGCGATAAGTTCACTGCTAAAAATGTTGCAGCAGTTAAACACGTTTCTGAACCACCTGCAAGATATAACCAAGCAAGCTTGGTAAAAGCATTAGATGATGCCGGTGTTGGTCGTCCTTCAACTTATCGAATGATGGTTGATGTTAACCCTGAAAGAGGTTATTGTGAAGTCAAAAACCGTGCATTTTATATGACACCAATTGGTAACTCTGTAATCCAAGGATTAATTAACAACTTTGATGATGTAATTGATAAGAACTTTACAAAGTCCATGGAAGAAAGACTTGATGCTATTGCTGACAAAAAAGAAAAATGAAACGAATGATTATTATCATTTGTTCCTGCTTTTGAAAAGAAAGTAGCAACTAAGACTAAGACTATTCAAGCCCAATCACTAGAAGTGGGCCGTACTTGTCCAAAGTGTGGTAAACCTTTGGTTTATCGTTTTAGTAAGGTGACTAAGAAACAATTTATTGGTTGTAGTGACTATCCAAAATGTAAGTACGCTGAATTCCCTGGGACAAAAAAACTAGAAGAAAAGTGTCCAGTTTGTGGGGCAACACTTGTTCAAAGAACAAGTAAGCGTGGTAAACCATTTATCGGCTGTAGTAATTACCCTAAGTGCAAATACATTGCTAATAACTTAGAAGAAGTTAAAAACTACAAACCTGCTGATAAGAAGGGTAAATAATGATCTTTGATCTTAAACCTGGCCAAGCAATCGAACAATATTATGTTAATAATAAAATTATTATTGACATCTATGCCAGTTGATGTGGTCCATGCAAAATGCTAGCCACACAAATTGATGCGTTTGCAGACAAACACAAAGATTGAACAATTGTCCGTGTTGATAGTGACCAACATAAGAATGTTGCAGCCCAATTTAATGTGCAAGCAATCCCAACATTAGTCATTATTGCTAACCGACAAATTAAGCAAATAGTTGTTGGTTATAAACCTCTTTCAGAAATTGAAAAAATAACTAGTAAATATTAGTATAATATTTATATCGTTAAAGGATTATTACCCATGGCTATTAAAAGAAGTATTAGATTAGAATGTTCAGTATGTCATCATATTAATTATTTAACATTCAAAAATGCGAAAAAACATCCTGACAAAATGGAACTTAAAAAATTCTGTCCATATTGTCGTAAAGTAACTTTACATAAAGAAACTAAGAAAAAATAAACTTTATATATATAATATATACGTTATTAAAAAAGGCCTTCGGGCTTTTTTTCTTAACCAAAGACTATTTATGAGAAAAAAAGTTATATTAGTTTGCGACGAATGTTTAAGTCGTAATTACCATATTACGAAGAATACGTTATCAACTGAACGTATCGTTTTAAACAAATACTGTCCAAAGTGTAAAAAAGTCACAAAACATAAGGAAACAAGATAATGACTGATATTAATACTAGTAATAGCACTGTAACTACTAATAAAAGTAAAAAAGAAATTAAGCAAGAAAAAAGAAACAAAAAGTTTTATGCTAAGTTAGATGCTAACAAGAAAAAGAAGTTAGCAAAGCTAGAAAAGAAAAAAGCTAACTTAACTGTCTTGCTTAATAAGACAAATAACCCAAAGAAGAAAAGTAACTACCAAGACAAGATTGACGAAGTAGAAATTAAGATTAAAAATCTTAATGACCCTGCCAAAGCAGAAGTTAAACGTCCTTTTGGCTTAGTGATGCGTACTTGATCTAAGGGACTTGGTAAAGAAGCGGGAAGAATCACATGATATAAAAAACGTGAAGTCTTAAAAGACTTTGTAACGATTTTGTTAGTCTGTGCATTCTTAGCCATCATCTTCTTTGCTATTGACATGATTATTATTTCAATTCGTTAGGAGCTGACTATGGAAATTAATCGAATGCAATGATATGTAATTACAGCTGTTGGTGGTCAAGAAGAATCAATTGCTCAATCACTAAGAGAAAAGATGAACAACTTTGGCTATGCCAACTTTCTAAAAACGGCTGAAAATGATGCCTCTGCTATCTTAGCTAATGGTGAACAACCAAAAGTTAAAGAAATCAGAGTCTTCATGAAAAGACAAGAGTCAGAACAAATCTTTAATAAGAATAGTGCTGAATTACCTAAAACATTAAAAAATACCAAAACAACAAGATGAGAAGCTCTACCTGATGGTAGATATAAAAGAATCAAATCGAAAAAGGTAAACAGATTTGGTAACTA
>JAZLIV010000026.1:0-5203 GCA_045617545.1 Mycoplasmoidaceae bacterium
AAATAAATATAATTTATTTTCTTAATTTTTATATTTCTTCCCAAAATATTGAATAAAAAATGCGGCTTTTTCCGCATTTTTATCTTCTATTAACTTTTCATTAATGCAATTAGAGCCGGTCTATCAAAGAACTTTGTCATATTCGCATAAGTATTTCTGATAAAGAATTTATCTAGCGGTGTGACACCTTCTTCAACAGAGATGATGTTATCTGGAGTAGATGCATTTTTAAGCATATGATATGTACTACTTCCTCTAAAAGCATTTCCAAAAGCCATATTTACATTATTATCAACAAAACAAGCACCCCCACCAGTTCTATCACCGATAAATTGACAATCTGAACAGTCTGCCAGGTTGCATGGCAACATATTGCCACAACTAAAGCTATAATTTGATGTTATACATCATAATTTGATATTTGAAGGTAAATGGTCTCCAAAAGTATAATCACCATCACCATTAATATCGGCCCAAACAGTATATTGTGAAGAAGCATTAGTGTGTGGATTATAGATTGATTCAGTTACACCACCTTTTTCTTCTTTTATATGTATTGACTCTTCTTCACTCGGTTCTTGAGCGTATTCATTTCTACCACCGCAAAGATATGAAGCTAAGAAGTGTTCTGTGAAAACTGTACCACCACCATTGTTTGTTAAATCTATTACAACATCCGTAATAGTAGGGTTATAAAGTATGGTTTTTTGTAATCACATAGTTAGTGATATGGTGTCATACATATAATTTGTATCATCTACATCGGCGTAATTGATATGAATCAGTTGCCCCAAGTCGTTGGTTGGTGCCCTAAATGAATCCATAGTTACTCAAGCGATATCGTTGGCACCACTTGTAGAAGATTCTATTTCGACCCTGCCTATAGTGCCGGTTGGTAAGCCGTGCCCTTCGGCAGCCCTGCCGCTTGCCATTAGTGTAGCAACATCGCTTGTATATGATGTTTCGGGCCCCCTGCCTTCACCTGACAATGGCGTTTCAGATAACAGGTTAACTGTTGAATATCCTGCATGACCACCATCATCACATTCGGCATTAAACAATTCTCTTATAGCCGAATTAGAAGTATTGGGTTCTAACGAAACAAGAGCATCGTGGTATGGTTCCATTGCAGCATATGCACCATTTTTAAAATATTTAATAGTTGTTCCGGGTCTGCCTCTAGATGGGCGTTCTGTTAACCCAAACTTGACATCTAGTGTTAAAGCAAGCAAATCATAACAGAATTGCATATAATCTTCGCTAAAAATAGGTTCACTCTTATCAAATGTTCAGTCATTGACTAGAACGGTATCCCAAGTGCTTCAGTCTGAACTCGCGGAAGGAATTTGATAGAAATCAAACCCATCAAAAAAATAATTACGCTTCGGGTGTTTTTCCAAGACATTTGTGAAAACATAATATGGCAAATAGCCTCCAGCATCTGGTTCACCATCACCACCATCACTATAATAAGCATTAATGTTGTAATCACTTAAGTCAATTACATATTGTTCTGTTGGCGCCTTGTATTCACTAACAACATCAATATAATAATCTTCGCCACCACCAGCGCCGCTTGTTAGTGGGTCTTGATCTTCGGTTGCATCATTTGTAAACTTGTCATAATCAGTAAAAATCATTTTTTGCCTATCGTAATCGATAGTACACGTTACACTAAGGTCGTCGTAAAAAGTGTTTGTAATTGTTGTTTTTCGATTATGGGTTTCAGACGTGTAACCATGAAGACCCCATTCAGCAGCCATTCAATAACTAACATAACTATCAACATTTATATAAGGAACGGACGAATTGTTGAATAAATATACATCATTTGGGAATGGTTCGGCATATTGTAAGTAATAAGGGCCACCATAAGAACTTGGCACACACACATATACGTCACAATCAACTCCATATATTTCTTCAAAACTTTCAATTTCAGGTAATTTACTTTCAGGTTCAGAAATTTGTACATCCATGTACCCATCAATATTTGGGTCAAAAACAGATGTAGCAATAACTTTAATCATTCCTTGTTTTTCACCTGGAGTTAGATAACCGTTTTCATCGATTGAAGCATCAGTTTCACCCTTATCAACAGATCAAGTTACGTCTTGTGGCACATCTCCTTTGCCACTAACTATAGCGGTGTATAAAGATGGCTCGCTTTCGGCTGGAATAGAAAATTCGCCGTCAACAGTTACGCCTTCAACGATTATTGGCTGGTCAGTAATTTCAATTAAAACAGTATCGTGTTTTCCAGCATTAGCTACTGAAGTAGCTGTGATGGATACGGCGCCCGTTTTGTTACCGGGTTTGAACTCTCCGGTTTTTGATAAAGTTGAGCCTGTTGATCCAGCTAAAATTGTTCACTCAACTTCTTTTGACACATCATCTGGAGCATCAACCAAGACCTCTAATTGAATTGGATCAGCGCCAGCAGTAACTTTTGCTGGTGCATCAATCTTTACTTTATAAACTTCTGGTGTGGACGGTTCACAACCTGTCAAACTTATTAATGATACAACAGGAGCAGCAACAAGTAGTGAAGTTGCCGCAACTATTCATTTTTTTCTTTTCATATCTTCACCTCAACTTGATTATATAAAAATTAAAAATACAGGTTAACCTGTATTTTTTAATAATTATTTTACAACTTTAATGCTAGGTCCCATTGTTGAAGAGATAGCTATATTTTGAATATAGTCACCTTTAACTGTAGCAGGACGTTTAGACTTAATAAATTCTAACAGAGCATTAATGTTTTCAACGACATCTTCAGTTTTAGCTGAAACCTTACCAATTTTCATATGGATGTTTCCATAAGTATCAGTACGGTAGTTATATTTTCCTTTTTGGAAATCTTTAACAGCAGCCAATACATTTGGTGTAACTGTTCCTAATTTAGGGTTAGGCATTAAACCTTTAGGACCTAATACTTTACCTAATCTAGATAAAGGTACCATGAACTTAGGACTTGTAATAATTAAATCAAAGTCCATTCATCCACCTTTAATTTCATTAATTAAGTCAGTTGTACCAACTTTAATTCCCATTTCTTTAGCTTGTGCATCGCTGATTGTGTCAGTAATAGCAACAATTCTAATTTTCTTACCATAATAATGTGGTAAAGCAATTGTTCCTCTAAGTTGTTGTTCTGCCTTTGTTGTATCAAGATTTAACTTGATAGCAATATCAATAGCACCATCAAACTTAGTGGTAGATGTTTTCTTTGCTAATTCAACTGCATCTTTGATTGAATAAAATTTAGTTTTATCTACTAACTTAGCGTTAGCTAGATATTTCTTACCATGGAAAGCCATTATTTTTTACCTTCCTTAGCAGTTTTCTTAGGTGAAAGATCAACACCTTGGATCTTAATACCCATTTGTTTTGCAGTACCAGCAATACATCTTAAAGCTGCTTCTTCATCATAAACAGCTAAATCTGGCATTTTATATTTAGCAATTTTCATTGCTTCTTCTTTAGAAATGGTTGCAACCTTGTCTGTCAGTTGGTTATGACCAGCTGTTTGGACTTTAGCTGCTTTTTTTAATAAAACAGAAGCTGGTGTGGTTTTAATAATAAATTTGAATGATTTATCACTGTAAGCAGTAATTTGTACTGGCACAACTTCACCCATTCTGTCTTTTGTTTTGTCGTTGAATTGTCTAGTAAATTCAGCCATGTTAATACCATAACTAGCTAAAGTAGTTCCTGGTTTAGCTTGGCCTCCAATTAAGTGGACAATTGCCACTCTCGTTATAGTTTTTTCCTTAGCCACAAGCAACACCTCCTATAAGTTGTTCTCTACGTGGTACGATCTAAAATAGAACTCTCCCACACGCTAATTTGCATAAAAGAATTTATGCTATTTAATTGTATAGGAAAAATCTATAAAAGTATAATTTATTTATATATGGATAAATTCGGTATTATTTTAGCAGCAGGAAATGGCAAACGACTAGGTATGACATTACCTAAATGTTTGGCTAAAATTGATAACCGATTTATGTTTGAATATAGCCTTTATACCTTTACATTAGTTCCGGTTTTTAAAAAGATTATTTTGGTGGTTCCACCAAAGTTTGTGAAAAAGCTTAAATTTACCGACCAAAAGATAAAAATAATAGCTGGTGGTAAAACGAGAAATGAATCTTTTGAAAATGCAGTCAAAGCGATTGGACCACATCGCCCTTCTGACAAAATCATTGTTCATGATGCTGCAAGAATCTTCTTAACTAAATATGATTTATTAAAGTTAGTAAATTCAAAAGAAGACTTTGGTACATTATGTTATATTGGTCCAAAAAATGCTGTTGATCATCATATTGATAATTACAATATACAAACACCACAATTTTGTCGTTTTTCTGTTTATGATGCAGTTACAACAAAAAACAAAAGCGGTAAAGACCTATTTAGTTATTTAAAACTTAAACCAAAACCACGTAATTTTTATTTATGTAGTAATGCTGAAAGAAACTTCAAAATTACTTATAAAAGCGATCTTGCAAAAGCAAAGAAGTGTTTAAAATCATAAACTTTACTTAAAATTAATTTATATAATTTTAAGTATGAAGGTACCTAAAGACTATACTAAAAGATTTAAAACCAGATGTGTTTTACATAAATTTAAAAAACAAAAAGAAGCCAATTGTGTAGCAGTTGGTGGAATGATATCTGCAGGTAAATCTACCATTGTTGACCGAATAGTAAAAGATTATGGTTTTGAACCAGTTTATGAATTGAGTAGTGACCCCAACGACTTAATGAACCTTTTATTAGATAAAATGTACCAAAGAGAACAAATTGCTGAATCGGTTTGTCAACTACAATTTTTATTAAACCGTTTCACTCGTTATAAAGATTGTATTTATACTTCAACAAATAACACAACCAAAGTTTTTGATCGAACAATTTTTGAAGATAGATTGTTTGCTTTTCATAATATGTTAAATCAACCAACAGTTTATGAATATTATGAAAAACTATGAAGAGATCAAGTTGCCGAACTAATCTACGAAGTAGGAACACCAAAACTATATATTATTCTAAAACTAGATTGAGATATGTTTTTGGAAAGACTATATAAAAGAAACCGTTCAATCGAAATTAAAAACTTTCACAAGAATGAAACATACTTTAAATTATTGAATAAAGGCTATATTGAATACTTAACATCTGTCTGTGCAGCTTATCG
>JAZLIV010000027.1:0-4156 GCA_045617545.1 Mycoplasmoidaceae bacterium
AATTGATATGGTTCTAAACATTGCTGCATTGAAAGATCATAACTTGAGTTATGTCACTGATGAAATCAAACAAGTTAAAGAAGTTTGTCATAATCACCAAGCAATCTTAAAAGTGATTATTGAAGCTAGTGTTTTGTCTGAAGAAAACAAAATTGATGCTTGCAAATGTGTTTCCGAAGCACAAGCTGATTTTATTAAAACTTCGACAGGTTTTTCAACCGGTGGAGCAACAGTTAATGATGTTCAACTAATGAAAAAACACATTGCTCCCGAAGTAAAAATTAAAGCATCTGGGGGAATTAGATCAAAAGAAGATGCTATTAAATTAATTGAAGCCGGGGCGAGTCGTTTAGGTACAAGCCACGGAGTGGAATTAATTAAATAATGGGCATTAATTTGCCCACAAGGAGACAAAGATGAAAAAAGCTAAAGCCATAAAATTTAATGCAACTAATCCTAGTCATTGATTAAAAGCAAGACATGTTCCAACATATTTAAAAGAACAAATTAAATCGATGACAAAAACGGAACAAAAAGTTGCATTTAGTAAAAAACCACTAGCTTTTGGTACAGCTGGTATTCGAGCAAAAATGGGACCTGGTACACAATACTTAAATAAGTTTGTTTACCAACAAATGATGGTTGGTTTTTGCAAATATGTTCTAAGCAAGTCAAGCAGAAAACATCCATGAATCATTATTGGTCATGATAATCGTATGCATTCAGAAGAATTTACGCAAGAATGTACTGATATTGCTCTAGCAATGGGATTAAATGTTTATCAAATTGAAGAAAACCGTCCAATTCCAACACCAATAATTTCTTATGCAATTAGACGTTTAAAATTAGATGGTGGAGTAAATATCACAGCTAGTCACAACCCAAAAGAAGATAATGGGTTTAAAGTTTACAACAAAATTGGTGCACAACTTCTTCCAGAAGATGCAAATATCATCATTAAAAACATGCCTAGTGGTAGTGAAATTTTAAATCTTAATCGCTACTTAAGAGCTAAAAATGTTGGTGAATTAGAATTCCTTGATTATGATGATCTTGCTGAAAGCTTCTTTAATCGTGTGATTAAAGCAACAGTGATTGATAAGCGAATCTTATTGCCTAATGCACCGATTAAAAATATGCCAATTGTCTTTACAGGCTTTCATGGTACAACAAGCATCTTAGTCCCTCGATTTTTAGAAAAACTTGGTTTTAAAAAAGTTTATGTTTATCCAAAACATGCAAGTATTGATGGTGAATTTAAAGATTGTCCAATCTCTAATCCAGAAGATCCAAAAGCCTTCAAGGGCATAACAGAATTTGCAACAAAAATGCGTTCAACCATCATTATTGGTTGTGACCCAGATGGTGATCGATTATCAATTGGTTTTAAGAAAAGAAACCGTTGACGTTTCTTATCAGGAAATGAAATGGGTATTGTCTTTACACACTATATTTTATCTAAGACAAGACATGCAGCTAGAAAACCAGTTATTTATTCAACTTATGTTTCAACTAGTTATATTGATCGAATCACGAAAAAATTTAATGCCGAAATTGTTCGAACAAAAACTGGTTTTAAATGAATGTGTAATTTGTTAGACAAATTATCAAGCAAAAAAGAATTCATTCTTGCTTTTGAGGAAGCAATTGGTTGTTTAACTCATGATGTTTGTCGTGATAAAGATTGTTTTGGAGCAATCTTATTAGCACTAGAAATTTACAATCATGGTAGTGCTTATTTCCCTGATTTACATGACTATTTATGCGACCGTATCTTTGATAAATATGGTCCAACTTTCTCAGCAACTTATAGTTATGCATTAAAGTCAAAAGACTGAGAAAAAGATGCAAAGAAACTTATGTTTAGAGCAAAACATTTCAAACAAAAGAAACTATTTGATTACCACATCAAAAAGATTTGATTTGAAAAAGAATCTGATTGTGTTGTTTGAACACTAAATATGAATTCATGAATTAAATTTAGATTAAGTGGTACTGAACCTAAATTTAAAGTTTATGTTAACTTTAATGATGAAATGGCTGGTCAATTAAAAGCAGCAGCCATAATGAATATTGCTATTATTGAAAGAAATATTTTGAAAGGATTCAAGTACGCAAAATAATATGACTCAACGTAAAAAATATATTCTTGGCAATTGAAAACTTCACAAACAAAGCAAAGACATTATCAGCTTCTTTAAGACATTTAATAAACTACCCATTTCAAATAAGAATGTCATTTATGGTTTTGCTCCAACCCATGTTTATTTAGACAAAGCACTAAAACTAAAGAAGAAAGCAACAACAAACATTCTTGCTCAAGATGTTTCTTGTGAACTTGAAGGTAGTTACACTGGACAAATTAGTGCAAAACAATTAAAAGATTTAAAAATTGCTTATTGCATTATTGGTCATAGTGAAACAAGACAATTTTTAGGATGTGATGATGTTTGTGTTGGCAAAAAAATTGTTGCTTTAACAAATTACCAAATCAAACCAATTGTTTGTATTGGTGAAAAAGCTAGTCAAAAACGCAATCCGCAACGTGCTCTAAAACAACAACTAGAAACAATTTTTAAACACATTAAACCAGAGCAAGCAAGTCAATGCTTGATTGCTTATGAACCAATCTGAGCAATTGGTAGTGGTGAAACACCATCACTTAATCGTATTAAAGAAACCGCAACATTTATTCGCCAAACAATGAAAAAATTATTTAATGGTATTGTTGCAAACAAAATTGGTATTTTATATGGTGGCTCTGTTGACACAACTAATGCTAAACACATTTTGTTGCAAAGAAATGTTGATGGTTTATTAATTGGTGGAGCAAGTTTAGATCCAAAAAAGATTGCGCAAATTATTAGGGTGGCAAATCATGTCTAAAAAAATTGGTTTAATTATTCTTGATGGAATGGGTTATGACAAAGAAAGTAAAAGCAGCGCTTTTACCCAAGCTAACATTCCAACAATTAAATCATTACTAAAACAATTTAGTCACACCACTTTGCAAGCTAGTGGGCAAGCCGTTGGTTTACCTGAAAAACAATTTGGCAATAGTGAAATTGGTCACTTAAATATTGGTACTGGACGAACAGTCCAATCAGAATTAGTTCGAATTAATAGTGACATTGTTAATAACCAATTTGTTTTTAATCCTAATTTACGAAAAGTTATTAGTCTAGCAAGAAACAAAAAATGTAAATTACACATTATAGGTTTAACATCTTTTGGTGGTGTTCATAGTCGTTTAACACACATGTTAAGAGTATTAGAAGAATGTGGTGCTAAAGGAGTAGAAACAGTTGTTCATTGTGTTGGTGATGGACGAGATTCAGCAACTAATGCTTTGACACAAGATATCTTCCATATTACAGAAATTGCTAATCGTTATCCTAATGTTACAGTCGGATCAATTGGTGGTCGATATTATGCCATGGATCGAGACAAAAATTGAGATCGAACAAAAAAAGCGCTTGATGCAATGATGCATATTGGTCCAAGCTGGACAAGTCCAGAGGACTATGTTGTCGAAAGTTATTTTACAAAAAAGAGTGATGAATTTATTGTTCCAGGCTGAAACAATATTCCTGATGCACCAAATACAAAATTGGAAAAAGGTGACATTGTCTTTGTTTTAAATTTCCGTCAAGATCGTGTTAGACAATTTTGTCATTTAATTAAACCATCAAAAATTTACAAAGAACCATCAAAAGCTTGAGACTTAAATTTAACTTTAGTCACAATGACGCAATATGATGGCATTGATAGTGATATTATCATTTATCCACCAAAAGAATATCACAATACATTTGGTCAAGTAATTGCTGATAATGGCCTAAAACAACTACGAATTGCTGAAACAGAAAAATATGCTCATGTTACTTTCTTCTTTGATGGTGGTAAAGAGTTATCTTTACCAAAAGAAGATAAGATTTTAATCAAATCTCCATCAGTTGCCACTTATGATTTAAAACCAGAAATGTCAGCCTATGAAGTCACTGACAAATTGGTTGAAAATATGAATAAGTATGATGTCATCATCTGCAACTACGCTAACGGTGATATGGTTGGTCATACAGGTAATATGCAAGCAACCATTAAAGCCGTTGAAGCAGTTGATGCTTGTTTAGCCAAAGTAGTCGAAAAAGCTAAG
>JAZLIV010000028.1:0-2064 GCA_045617545.1 Mycoplasmoidaceae bacterium
AATTTATCTGAAGCATTGGTAGCTTTAGCAATTCAATCATTAACTAATCCACTTGCTGCAATTGCTTTAAAACAACTTCCTCTATTAAGAGGAACACAAGCACATGCAAGTTGTATATTAATGCAAGCTGAACAATTAGTATTTAAAAAATTAGGTATTAATATTACTGAACAAGCTGCATCATATATTTCAACTTCAAATCTAGAAAAACAAAAAGAGTCATAAGACTCTTTTTATTATTTAATGATGTGACCCATTACTTGTCCAGAACAGTTGGCTGCATTGGATTCGTCTGTGTCAATATGCATTGCTAGCTTGTAAGTATCTTTTACTCTTACCACAGTATCATCAAAGATAAGCTTACGATCTTGAGTGTTAACTTCAACTTTAACAATGTCTCCATTGTTAACGCCCAATTCTTGGGCATCGGCTGGAGTCATGTGAACATGACGTTTTGCAACAATTAAACCTTCTTTAAGTTCAACTTTACCAGCAGGTCCTACTAGTGTAATGCCTGGTGTGCCTTCTACATGTCCAGATTCTCTAATACATATAGGAAGCTTTAAGCTTCTTGCATCAGTTGCGGAAATTTCTACTTGGTTGTGTGTTCTAACTGGACCAAGAATAGAAACACCTTTTAACATAGTGTTTTGTCCAGTCTTTGGATTTATAGGACCAACTAAGTCTACCTTAGTTCCACTTAAAAATTCTCCAGGTTGTAATAGTTGTTTTTTAACTTCTAATTTGAAACCAGCGCCACAAAGAGCTTCTAAAGTTTCTTGTGTAACATGAACGTGTCTTGCGCTTGTTTCAACAATAAAATCTTTCATTTTTTCTCTCCTATAATAATAATTTTAACATATTGCAATAATATATTAAAATATATTATTAGGTATCATTTATGAGTAAATTAAATGCAATGTTCCCTGGGTCATTTAATCCAATTCACAAAGGACATTTAGATATTATTAAAAGAGCAAGTAAACTATATAACAAATTTTATGTAGTTGTTTCAATAAATGATTACAAACCTCAAAAAGTGGCCTGTAAAGTCAGACTTGCTAATGCCAAAAAAGCTGTTAACAAATTACATTTAAGAAACGTAATTGTAGTTGGCAATATGGGCTTAACTGTTGATTTTGCCAAGAAGCACAATATTTCTGTCATCGTTCGTAGCATTAGAAATGCAAAAGACGCTAAATATGAAATTGATATGGCACAAGCTAATCACTATTTAAATAATAAGATTGAAACTATTTTAATGTTACCAAAAGATGGTCTTGTTGATTTATCATCAACAGCATTACGATATGTAAAAGATGCAAAGAAGAGAAAATAATGCCAGAGCTACCAGAAGTTAGGACAATTGTTCATACATTAAAACCTGCCATTGGGTTAAAAGTAACCGATGTTAATTTTAATGATGCAAGAGTAATAAGGAATTGTAGCAGTAAAGAATTTAAAAAATTCTTTTTAAATGAAACTATTAAAGATATTAAGACTTTAGGTAAATTAATTTACTTTGTATTTTCACATGATAAATATTTAACTATTCATTTACGAATGGAAGGTAAAGTTTATTTTTTAAATAAAAAAGATCCAAAAGAACCTTTTCAATGTGTTGAAATTATTTTAGGAAATAAAAAAGTTGTTTATACAGACTCACGTAAGTTTGGACAACTTAATATTTATAAAGATTCAAAAAGCTTCTTAAAGTCTCGTGAAATCACAAGTCAAGGTTATGAACCTTGAGATAAAAGATTAACTCCAGACTATTTATTAAAATGTTTTAAAGGAAAGAGCCAAGCAATTAAAACAACATTACTAGATCAATCTATTATTTCTGGAATTGGCAACATTTATGCCGCTGAAATTTGTTTTGCTTGCAAAATTAATCCTAAGCGCCCAGCTAAACAACTAACCAAACAAGATTGTCAACATATTATTTCATCATGCCGATCAATAATGAAAAAGTCAATTCAAAATCAAGGCACAACAGTATTCACATTTAAGTTTGCAAAAAATCACTCAGGAAGTTTCCAAAACCAATTAAAAGTTTATGAA
>JAZLIV010000029.1:0-3202 GCA_045617545.1 Mycoplasmoidaceae bacterium
AATGTGGTGTTTTGACTTAAATTATTTTTTGCCAAATAGACAATACTCTTGCTTATTCTTAATAATTTTTAAAGCTTTAACTTTTACTAGCTTTGTATGAAGATTGGTTGAAGAGTTAAAGTAAACTTTAACAAATTCTGAACTATAACCATGCATAAATGGTGGTTTTGATTTTTCAACAACTACATCTAATGTTTTATTTAATAATGATTGTAAATATTGTTTTTGACATTCGTTTTTAATTTTTACAACTTCGTTGTATCGTTTGCGAGCTATTAATGGATTAATATCTTGATGATAAATCTTATCTGCAAACGTACCTTTGCGTCTTGAATAAATAAAGATATTCATATTGGCAAATTTAATCTTTTTAAGATTCTTGATTGAATCATTAAATTGATTTTGTGTTTCATTACCAAAAGCAACAATGTAGTCAGTGGTAATGGCAACATTTTTAATTTTGCTTCTTGCATATTTACATAAATTAATGAATTCTTGAATCGTATATTTACGATTCATAGCTTTTAGTACTTGATTATTAGCTGATTGCAAACATAAATGAATTTGTTTTGTTCATCTTTGTGGATTAGAAGCTAATAGATCGATTGTTTTTTTAGTAATTTGAAATGGTTCTAAAGAAGAGATTCTAACACGAAACTTTCCTGGTAATTTGTTAATATCAGTTAATAGTTTATAAAAAGAATATTTACCATTTTGATACCCAGCTGTATTAACACCAGTTAAAACAATCTCTTTGTATCCTTGTTTAACATATTGTCTAATTGCTTGCAAAACATGTTCATGTTTCATTGCTCGTTGTCTTCCACGGCAATAAGGAATTAAACAATAGTTACAAAAGAAATTACATCCATCTTGAATTTTTAAAAAGGCTCGCGTCTTGTCTAAATGGGTAAAACACTCTAATTCTTCAAATGTTTTAATCTCTTTGTCAATTTTTAAAATTGGTTTTTTATCTTTTAGATATTGTTTTAAAAAACTAACTATCTTATCTTTATATTTACAACCAATAACAATATCTACCTTGTTAGTTTTAAATCACTGTTTGTTAACTTGACTAAAACATCCCATAACTAAAACAATTGGTTTTAATTTAGCTTGTTTAGCTCGATTAATCATGTTTCTGCTTTTAGCATCAGCTTTATTAGTTACTGAACATGTATTAATCAAAACAATATTTGCTTGATTGATATCATCAACATATTTGAAACCTTCTTGCATTAATCGATAAGAAATAGCATTGGTTTCAAACAAATTTACTTTACATCCTAAGTTGATGGTAAAAAATGTTTTCATATTTCAATTATAGTAAATAAAAAATAGGGTTCAACCCTATTGTTTGTCAATGGTATCAGCTAATCCTGATGATGCTTCAACCTTAGTTTTTTCAGCCTTTGCTTGGTCTTTTTCCATTTCTTCTTTCTTTGGTAATTCACCATGAGTTCGACGATAGATATCTAAATCGATCTTAAATCTAGCATAACGTTGTAAACCAATTGCAATTAATGTTAAGACACCAGTAATTACTAGATAAATGATAAGTGGTCAAGTTTGTTGGTTAGATCAGAAATAGTAACTGTTAAAGATGATTAAGAAAATAAAGTTGAAGATAATTGCTACTACAAAAACAATTAACGCGGCTAAATATCAATACAACCATTTTCTTTGAAAATGCATTGCTTTCGGCATTGTGTTTTTTGCTTCAAATCAAATAAATAATCCACATAACACCAATGCAATAATGTTACAAAGAATGGATGGTAAATAATTTACAAATGTGTTTTTTAAATCTGGTTGACGAAATAATACATAAGTAATTGCACAACCTAATAACACAATAACATTAGCTGCTAAAAAGATATATCAGGTTGGTTTTTTATCTAAATCTGTTCGTTCTCTTAAAATTGCCATAATAGATATATTATTAAAAATTTTATTAAATAAATAATAAAAATTAATTTTTTAATATATAAAATATATTAAATACACATAAAAAACGGAGATAAAAACTATGGGTTTATTTGACAAACTTTCAAATAAAACAATTAAGGAAATTAAAGCTTATGAAGTTCTTGACTCAAGAGGTTTTCCAACAGTTGCATGTTGTGTAACTCTTGCTTCAGGTGCTAGAGGCAAAGCAATGGTTCCTTCAGGAGCTTCAACCGGACAAAAGGAAGCTTTAGAATTACGTGATGGCGATAAGAAACGATTTAATGGTAAAGGTGTTTTAAAAGTAATTAATAACATCAACCGTATTATTGGTCCACAAACAATTGGTAAAAATGCAGGCAAGCAACAAGAGCTTGATGATTTTATGATTAAGTTAGATGGTACGCCTGGTAAAACAAACTTAGGTGCTAATGCTATCTTAGCAGTATCATTAGCAATAGCTAAAGCTTGTGCAAGTGCAAATAAAATGCCTTTATATGCTTATATTCGTAGTTTAGTTAGAGAATGCAAAGAGAATGAAGAATATAAACTTCCTGTACCAATGCTAAATGTAATAAATGGTGGTGCTCATGCTGACAACACTATTGATTTCCAAGAATTTATGTTTATGCCCGTTGGAGCAAAAAACTTTAGAGAAGCTGTACAAATGGCAAGTGAATGTTTTCATGCTCTAGGAAAATTACTTAAAGATAAAGGTCTAAATACTTCTAAGGGTGATGAAGGTGGTTATGCACCATTATTAAAATCTGCTGAAGAAGCTTTAGATATCATGGTTGAAGCAATTAAACTAGCAGGTTATAAACCTGGTGTTAACCAACAAGTAGCTATTGCTTTAGACTGTGCTTGTAGTGAATTGTATGATGAAGCAACTAAGACTTACACACTAAAAAAAGCTATTGCTGCTAACATCTTACCTAAAGAAAAAGCTACATTTACATCTGACCAAATGATCAACTATTTAGTTGAATTAACTAATAAATATCCAATTATTAGTATTGAAGATGGTCTTGCTGAAACTGATTGAGAAGGTTTTGCTAAACTAACTGCTTTAATTGGTAATAAAATCCAAATTGTTGGTGATGACCTATATTGCACAAACCCTAACTTAACCCAAGAAGGTTTAACTAAGAAGGCAACTAATGCAGTCTTAATTAAACTAAACCAAATTGGTACATTATCTGAAACTATTAAAACAATTCAATTAGCAAGACATTCTAATTGAGCAGCTGTTGTT
>JAZLIV010000030.1:0-4125 GCA_045617545.1 Mycoplasmoidaceae bacterium
AGTATTACTAGAAGAATGGTAGCTTGTGCCTATGAAGATATAGGACTAGCTAATGCACCATTATGCGCAAGAGTTGTAACAGCAGCTCAAGCGGTTGAAAGAGTTGGTATTCCTGAATGCTATCAAATTCTTGCTGATACAGTTGTTGAAATGTGCTTAAGTCCTAAATCCAATTCAGCCTACATGGCCTTTGGCCAAGCATTTGAAGATGTACAAAATGGCAAATGTTATGAAATACCTAAACATATAAAAGACAACAACTATAAATCACATGTTAAATTAGGTAATGTTGGATATATCTATCCACATAACTATCCTGATCATTGGGTTGATCAAGAATATTTACCAAAACAACTAAAAGGAACTAAGTATTATAAAAAAGCTAATAACCCATCTGAATTAAGATTAAATGCTTATTTAGAAGAAGTAAAAAGACGAAACAAAAAGTAGGTTTAACCTACTTTTTTAATACTTTATCTAAAATTGCATTAATAAATTTTTTGTTATCTAATTGTCCATATCTTTCAGCTGTTACTAATGCTTGATCAATAGCCACAGCAATAGGAGTGTTTAATGCCTTTACTTCACAACAACATTCAATTAAAATTGCTTGTGTCATTAATGGAATACGTTGTCAAGTTCAATCTTTACCAAGATTGTCATTTAAAACATTAATAATATTTTGTTGGTTATCAGCAAAATATTCTAAGACTTTTAATTGGTTTGCATCAAATTGATAACTATCAGCATTAAAATAATCTTGTTTTAAAACATCGCTAGATAGCGATTTAGCTAAACTAGAATAAATATATTGAGTGACATCCACTCGCTTTTGTCATTGTGTTTTATCTGCTGCCATGATCAATATTTAAAACAACAACACAAGTTAAACTTAGTGATTGTTTCATTACCAATAATAATTCCTTTTGCATACGATCTATTTCTTTAAAGTTAAGATCATTTGTTAAAGTTCTAATTTTTATAGAAACTTCATAATAATTACTTTGCACAGGTTCAATTGTATGATCAAGATATTCATATCCTTGATATGAAGATAGAACTTTTTTGATCATACTAGTAATTAGTTCAGGCGTAAAAGAAATTGAGCCTAAACCATTAACTAATTCAAATTTTTTTGTTTGTGTTGTAATATCCATTATTTTGTTTCTCTTCCTACATAAGAACCATCTGATGTACGAATAATAATTCGATCTGTTGGCTTAACAAATTGTGGTACTTGAACTTCAAGGCCAGTAGAGATATGAGCTTTCTTCATGATAGCTTTAACAGTGTTTCCTTGCACCGCTTCTTCACAATCAATCAAATCACACGTGATTTGATCAGGTAGTCTAATTCCTAAGATTTCTTCGCCATATTTTAAAATAGAAACTTCAATTCCTTCAATCAAGAAACTCTTCATTGATTGAATTCTAACTTCTGGGATTTCGACTGTTTCAAAAGTAGTATTATCCATAAAGACATAATTGCTACCATCAATGTAGCTAAAACTCATCTTGACGTTTTCAACTAATACTTTTTCAAATTTACCACCAGTTAAAACATCAATCGTTATTGAACCAGTACGTAGGTTACGTACTTTGCATTTAACAATTCCTTCACGCATGGCAGTTTTGTTAAAGTAGTTTTCAATAACTTCATATAAATTACCACCATTTAAAAAGGTGTTACCTGGTCTTAAATCTTTAGCATGTACTATTTCAGCCATAATTGTATCTCCTTATTGTAATGGTCTTTTTTCTGCCGCATCAATAATAGTTTGCATTGTTTTAACGGCATTAACTGGATCATTACCACTTGCAGTTTCTCCTGATAGCATTATTCAATCTGATTTTAATGAAACTGCATAGTAAACATCAGTTACTTCAGCTCGTGTTGGTTGAATATTTCTTTCTAGAGAATCCAACATTTGTGTACAAACCACAACTGGTTTTTTGTATTTCTTACATAATTTAATAATTTTAAGTTCCCAATATGGAACATTGTAGTATGGTGTTTCTAATGCAAGATCACCACGAGCAATCATAATGCCATCAGATGCTTTAATGATTGAAACAATGTTATTTAATGCATCTTGTGTTTCAATTTTAGAGAAAATTTTAATTTTCTTTCCACCAGCTTTAGATAAAATTTTTCTTGTGTCATTAACGTTTTTAGCATTGCAAACAAAACTTAAAGCAACATATTTAGCATGAAGTTTAACTGTATCTTTTAAGTTTTGAATATCTTTTTGCGATAAAAATGGCATTGAGTAAGAAGAATCAGGTAAATTAATTCTTTTGTTTGCTAACAATGTGTGAGTGTTCATTGCTTTAGCAGTAATAACACCTTTATTAACATTGACAGCAATAGTTTTTAAATATAGCTTTCCATCATCAACAGCAATACGGTTGCCCTTTTTAAGGTCTTTTGCCATGTTATATTTTTTTGTTGAATCATAAACGCAGAAAGTATTAGGTTTATTTGGCGTCTTAAAACATTTAGTTAAGATAGTGACAGTTGCACCAGCTTTAATTAACAATGGTTTTTTTAATTTACAAATACGAATTTCAGGACCTTTAGTATCAGTCATTAAAGCAACCTTATTACCAGAAGCTTTCTTAAGGTTTGTTGCAATCTTCTTGTAATAAGTAAAATCGCTATGTGACATATTGATTCTGGCACAACTCATACCAGCATCAACCATTTTTTTCATTATTTTTGCATCATTGGAGCTTGGACCAATTGTACAAATTATTTTTGTCTTACTCATATTTCTCTCACTATTATTCTTGATTAATCTTGTTGAAGATCGCAACTAATTTTTTGTTTTCACTCTTTCGTTTCATTGCAACAGCTTTAGCTAAATCAATAACAGTTGTTTTTCTTGCTTTACGGCACATTGCTTTTGAATGTTTTCCAGCAATAAGTTGATCAAGACCCATATTCATCATATAGTTAGCAAGCATACGATCTCTTGCTGATGGTTGACCACCACGTTGAACATAACCAACAACAACATGTCTTGTAAATCTTCCAGTTGTCTTTTCTAATCATTTAGCTAATTCTGGTAGACTGTTTGCTCCATTAGATGGATAAAGTTTTTCCGCAACTAAGAATGTGATATTCCTTTTTCCTTTAGCAAAACCTTCTTTAGCAATTTTCAAAAAACCTTCAGGTTTTAGCTTAGAGTATTTTGTTACCATGTATGTGGTGTTATTAGCAATTGCTGATCGTACTGTTACATCAGGACAACCACGACCCATTAGTTCAATAATGGCAATACCACGATGTGAAACCATTACATCACCAATTTCTCTAATAACACGACACACTGTATTTAAACATGTGTCAAAACCAATGGTATAAGAAGTTGAGGCAACATCATTATCAATAGTTGCAGGGATGGTTACAACCTTAATTCCGTTTCTTGATAATTCTAATGCTGCTTTATAACTTCCTTCACCACCAACAACGACTAAACCATCAACATGGTTTTTCTTTAAGTTAGCAACACATTGCTTACGATATGCAGCACTTTCTTTAAATTGTGGACAACGACTTGTTCCAATTAATGCTGAACCATCATTTGTGTGTCTTGTTACAAAAGCTGAAGTTAAAGGAATAACAGAGTTATCATGAACTCCTTCCAATCCATTAGAAAAGGCAATAGGAGTAATGCCTTCAGACAAACATTTCTTTGTGAAGGTTACAACACATGTTGCCATTCCTGGAGCATTACCACCAGAACAAATAATAGCAAATTTTTTAATTTTGTTTTGTTTCATTGTTAATTCCTAGATTCTTGAATGTCTTAAGACCATCATATGTTCCTCTTAATGACAATTCATCTTCAATTTCCATTAGACGGTTATATTTACATATTCTTTCAGAACGAGACATACTACCTGTTTTGATTTGACCACAGTTTAAAGCAACTGATAAATCAGCAATAAATGTATCTTCTGTTTCACCACTACGGTGGCTAACAACAGCTGCTCAATTAGAATGTCTTGCTAATTGAATTGTTTTAATAGTTTCAGATAATGTACCAATTTGGTTTAGTTTAATTAAGACTGCATTAGTTGCCTTCTTAGTTAAACCTTCTTGGGTTAAGTTAGGGTTTGT
>JAZLIV010000031.1:0-7055 GCA_045617545.1 Mycoplasmoidaceae bacterium
TTCATGAGATGGATTCTTACCTTTAATACAAGCATTACAATGTATAGAGTTTGTTGATAGTACAAAAGAACATAATCTTTTCTCATTCGAGGAGGTTTGACAAAATGCCATTGTATCATATATAAAAGTTTTGGAAAGAAAAGAAATATCTTGAGAAGATGATATAGATGAGGCGTATAGCAATGGCATTGGTATTATTGTAAACATTAAAACCTTTGACAAGGAAAGCACTTGATACAAAAACTATCACCACACAATAGGTATTCTTGCTGAAATGTTCGATATCCCATCAAAAGATAATATAACTTATCAAATTCCTTTTGACCGAACAATGACACTTCGACAAGAGAGTGAAGATTACCGTATGTTGGATGAAGGTGAAATTAATTACATGTCAAACAACGACTGATTAAGTCTAAACATGTACATGATTTCATAAGGAGAGAAATATGAAACTTAAAAACATTTTTAAGAGATCTAACTCAAAAAAATCTCCAGACCTTCGAGCTAATGCCCAAAAGAAAAAGGGTAAATATGCTATTGAAATGAAAAATGTTACCAAGACATTTCAAGGTGGCAAAATTATTGCTAACTCCAATGTTAACATTAATGTTAAGTGAAATGAAATTCATGCACTATGTGGTGAAAATGGTGCTGGTAAATCAACATTAATGTCAATCTTATTTGGTTTGTATAAGCAAGATTCAGGTAGCATTTATGTTGCTGGTCAACCAGTTAACTTTAAAAATGCCATGCAAGCTAATGAAGCTGGCCTTGGCATGGTACACCAACACTTTAAGTTGGTTATGGCTTTTAGCTTACTTGAAAACATCACTCTTGGTGCTGAATCTACTAAAAATGGATTGTTATATTACAAACCTGCTCGAGAAAAGATTGCAAAGATTTGTCGACAATATGGATTTAAGATTGATTTAGATCAAAAAACTTCTGAAGCATCAGTTGGTACGCAACAAAAAGTCGAAATTATAAAATTGTTATATCGTGGTGCAGAAATCTTAATCTTTGACGAACCAACAGCCGTATTATCGGATGATGAAATTGCTGGTTTCTTACAAATGCTTCGCACATTAAAGAAACAAGGTAAAACCATTATTTTAATTTCGCACAAATTAAATGAAGTATTAGATGTTGCTGATACTATTACTGTTTTAAGAAAAGGAATTACGGTAGGTTCTTATTCACGTAGTCAAGTTAATACTGCTAAATTAGTTGAATTAATTGTTGGCCGTAAAATGATAGAAAACCCTAACCGTTTAAATTTTGAAAACAAAATATTACCTGTTATTCAAATTGAGCATTTAAAAATGCACAAACAAAATGACAAAACATTACAAGCAATTAATGATTTATCATTAACTGTTAGATCTGGTGAAATTGTTGGTATTGCTGGAATTGAAGGTAATGGCCAATCAGAATTGGCTTTAGCATTAGCTGGTATTCAACATCCAGATGAAGGAAAGATTACTTTCTTTGTTTCTGGATTAGATGTTGATATTACTAATGAAACACCAGGAATCATTTCTAACCTAGGACTAAGTCATGTTCCAGAAGACCGTCATAAATACGGATGTATTTTAGATGAATCAGTTGCTTTTAACTTAATTAGCAACCAAATTGATAATCACATGTTTAGTAAATTTGGTTTCTTACGATTAAAAGAAATAAATATGAATGCTAATAACCTATGTACAAGATTTAATATCTTAGGTGCTAATAAAGGTCGGGCAAAATTCCGATCATTATCAGGTGGTAACCAACAAAAGGTGGTGGTAGCTCGTGAACTTGCAAAACCACACTCAGTGATTGTGATGGTTCAACCAACCCGTGGTTTAGACGTAGGAGCAATCAATACCATTCATGATTATGTTTTAAAAGAAGCTAAAAAAGGTAAAGCTGTAATTTTGATTAGCTATGAGCTTGATGAAATTTTAAAAATTGCTTCTAGAGTTGTTGTTATGGACCATGGTGACATTGTCTATGATTGTCTAAAAACAAAAACTGACCGTCAAACAATTGGTAAGTTTTTAATGCGAACAGGAAAAGTTGAAGCTGTTGGCAAAGGAGGTAACTAATGAGAACATTATTTACCCAAAAGATGAATAATAAATGACAAAAGGTTGTTCATTCTGATGTTAGACAATCAATAACAAAGAAGATATTAGCAACAGTCCTTGCTATTGCTGTTGCTTTTGCTATTTCTATTATTATTGCTTGCTCAGTTTGTCATACTTGAGGAAGATTTGGCCAAGTAATTCAAACCATCTTCGTCTCAGGTTTTAAAAAACAATATCATAATACCTTATTTAGTAATATGGGTATCTTGATTGTTGGTGGACTAGCCTTCATCTTTGCTTATAAAGCTGGTCTATTCAATATTGGTATATCCGGGCAGATGGTTGCTGGTGGAACAGCTGCCACGTTAATGTGCCACCTGGCTAAGATTACACCAGGGCTTAACCAAGTGTTAATTGTTCTAGTTAGTATGGGCATTGGAGCATTAGTAGCTGCTATTATTGGTGCCTTGAAAGCATACTTAAGAGTTAATGAAGTAGTTTCATCCATCATGTTTAACTGGATTATTTACTTCATGTCAATCTTAATTTTAAGTTCAATTACTACTATCCCACATGATGCGGCTAACATGTTTACCGATGCGCCAGCTGATAATTTACTATTAAGAATCGGTGGAAATAGCTGGATTCCATTAATTATAATTAGTGCGATTTTAGTTGTTTTAGTTGCCATCATATTAAATTTCACAGTTTTTGGACGCAAGCAAAAAGTTACAGGTTTAAGTAATACTGGAGCTTTAGCTGCAGGTTATAAAGTAAAAGCTAACATGATTGCTTCAATGGCTATTTCTGGAGCAATTTCGGGAATTCTTGGAGTAATGGTATATTGTGGATTTAGCCCTTACATGCCAATTAATGCTGCATCAAAGGTAATCCCTCCTGAAGGTTTCAATGGTATTTCAGTTGGTTTGATCTCAATGTGCAGTCCATTTGCATCAATACCTATTTCCTTATTCTTCTCAATGATTAAGACATCTGTATCTGAACTACAAATCATTGGTGTTGATAACCACATAGCAGATGTTGTTTATGGTGTTGTTGTTTATGGTGCAGCAGCAATTGCTCTATTCCTAAACCTAAAACCATACTGATTAACACTTGAAGTATTTAAAGGCAAGAATTACAGCAAGATTCGTCATGAAAGAAACATGACAAATATTGAATTGTTGTCATTATCTAGTGATCAATGTGCAATTTTAAAGAAATACTATGTATATTACCAAAAATCAGCTAATCCAAAATCAACATTAAAGCTTAGTCCATTTATTCGTTTAAAAATGTGATTAGCTAATATTCGCTATAAACAAGTCGAGAAAAAAGCACAACGAAATGTTAAACGCAATACTACAACGGATCTTTATAGCTATAAGCCATACTTTAAGCAAGAAATGGCTCATATCATTAAACATAATGGTGTTTTAGTAGTTGATAAAGACCATAGTAAACATGGTGGTTGATACATTAAAGTCAATGACCAAGTTTTACATAGTCCAACATTAAAGCAAAAAATTGAAGAAGAAACAGGCACTCGTTGTAATGCTGAGCTGGTTAGACAATTACATAAAGTAAATGATGCATTTAAAGCTAAACCATTTAATGATAAACAAATTCGTTTAATTCCTCTATTAGCATATTTACAAAACGTAAGAACTGGTTTAAAATATCGTGATCAAATTTCTAAAGAAAATAAACTAGCTTACTTTACTTTCCAACAAACTAAGATGCAAGCTGAATCAATTGGCCTTGATGAAATTCAATCAAGAAGACAATATAAGTTTGCTCATACAGCTTATTTCAAAGCTTACCAAAAGACATATGACATTGTGAAGAAACACTATGACACAATGACTAAAACCTTTACAAAAAATAGGCAATTAAATATTTATGGTATTAGATTTAATTCAAAACATCTTGAAGATCTATACATTAGATTCTTAAAAGAAGAAATTGCGACAATTGCTCACCTAGTTAACTGCCCATTAACTCATGCGCAACTTACTTCAATTAATTCTTTATTAATGCGTAAATCTAATTTAGAAAGAGAAATTAAAAACGATCAAGATGAAGCTACTGAATGCCGTGCACTATCTAAGAAATATCTAGATAAAGCTGCTAAGTTCAATGAAAATATTATTAGTGCTAAGAAAGATGTTGTTGACACTAATGATAAGATTGCACTAATTGTTGCTAAAGCACGTTATGATGAACAACAAAACGCGCAAGAAGAAGTTGACAAAATTGACATTAGCAATGCTAAGGTTGATATTCAATTGAAAAAGATTGCCAAAGAACAAGAGCGTAAAGAATTGAAGGAATTGAAGGCAATTAAAATTGCTAAATATAAAGAAGCTCAAGCAAAACTAAAAGCTGAAAAACAAGAAAAAGCACGCTTAGAAAAACAAAAAGATTTAATCTTTAAAGCAAAAATTGCTGAAGAAAAAGCAAGACAAGAGCAAGTTCGTAAAGACCAAGAATATGCTCAACGTATGGAACAAAAACTTGCTGCTAAGAAACAACGTGCTGAAGCAAAAGCACAAGTAAAAGCTGAAAAACAACGTATTAAGGCTGAAAAGAAAGAGCAAAAACGTTTGGCTTTAATTGAAAAACAACGTTTGATGGCTCAACGTGCGGCTCAACTTGAAAAAGAACGACAAGAACGTGAACTACAAAGACAAATACTTGCCGAACAACGTGAAGCCGAAAGAATTCAACGTGAAAAAGAGGCTAGAGAAGCTGAAAAAATATTACAAAAACAAAAAGCTGCTCAAGAAAAGAAAGAAGCTCTTGCAAGAGCAAGACAAGAAGCTAAAGAAGAAAAAGCACGTAAACTTCGTGAAGCTAAAGAAGCCGAACAAGCAAGAAAGGCAGAACAAGAACGTAAACTACAAGAAGCTCTTGAAAAAGAAAGAAAAGAACAAGAGCAAAAAGCTAAACTTGCTAAGAAGAAAGAAGAAGCTAAGCTGAAAAAGCAAAAGAAATTAGCTAAGAAAAAAGCTAAACATGAAGCTAAAGTTGAAAAGAGAAAACAAAAACGTCTTCATCAACAAAAGGCAGCGGCTAAAAAAGCTAAAGCTCAAGCAAGAAAAGAACAATTAGCTAAAGCTAAAAGACAAAAAGCTCTTGCTGCTCAAGAAAAAGCTGAAGCAAGAAAGCAAGCACTAAAAGAAGCTAAAGCTGAAGCAAAATATCGCAAGAAACTAAAAACACCAATTGTTTCTCGATGAGAAAAGATTCATCAAAAGAAATTAGCTAAGGAAGCAAGAAAAGAAGCGAAAGCAAACAAGAAAGGAGGCAAATAATATGGGAGATTTAGGAACATTATTAGACTTAACCTTATTATTTAGTGCCATCTTGTTAGCTGGTGCGCTTTCTGGTTACTTATCAGAGCGAGCCGGAATTGTTAACTTAGGTATTGATGGAATGATGTGTGTAGGCGCATTATTCTTTGGAATATTCTCCTCAACAGGTTTTTGGGGTGGAATTCCACCATTTGCAACCATTATCATTGCCTTAATCCTAACCATGATATGCACGATGATTATGGGTGTGTTGCATGCCTTTGTCTGCATTCAGTTAAAAGCCGATCATACTATTGCTGGTACGGCAATTAACATTTTAGGATTAGCATTATCAACATTCTTAAACCCAACATTAGCGCGAGTGTTATATCCTGGCACATCTAACTCAAGAATTATGTGTCAATATAACTCTTGTCTACCTTTAGGTAATAGTCTGTTTGGCAGCAGTATTATCATCTTCTGTGTTGTCTTATTAATTGGTATTGCAATCTTCTTTATTGTTAACAAGACAAAAGTCGGACTACGATTTAAGGCGGTGGGAGAAAACCCTAATGCCGTTGATGCCCAAGGTATTTCGGTTATTAAATACCAATGAATTGCTGTATTATTATCATCAGCAATGGCAGGATTAGCTGGAGGACTATTCTTATTTAAGGTAACAGTCTTCTTAGGTGATGTCCAATCAATGGGTTATCTATCACTAGCGATCTTGATTGCTGGTGGATGAAGAGTGCCAAAGATGGCAGTGTTCTCAATTGTCTTTGCCTTATTTAACGCTGCTGCTGGAACAACAACATTTACACAATTAGGTATTCCACAACTTGTGGTGTTTGCAATTCCATACATTATTACATTAGTTATTCTTTTATTCTCAGGCAGAAAGAACTTGGCTCCAGCCCATTCTGGTATACCATTTGAAAAGGGCATGCGGTAGATTATGAAATTAAAAGTTGTAAAAAATCCAGTGATTGATTATCAATTAACAATTATGCGAGATGAAAGCACTAATGCGCAGTTGTTTCGCAGTTGTTTAAAAACAGTTAGTTATTATCTTGCTTGCCAAGCAACCCAACATTTAAAAACTAAGCCAATCAAGATTAAAACACCAATTTGCCCAACAATTGGTCACAAACTAAAAGATCATATTGTTTTAGTACCAATCTTACGAGCAGGATTAGGCATGGTTGATCCTTTTAGAGATATGATCCCTAATGCTCGAATTGGTCATATTGGTTTATATCGTGATGAAAAAACCAAAAGACCAGTGCATTATTATTGCAAAATGCCAAAAGAGATAAAAGGTGGCATAGTTATTCTTTTAGATCCAATGTTTGCTACTGGTCATTCAGCTGGTGATGCCGTTGATCTATTAAAACAATACCAGCCAAAAAAGATAATCTATGCTAGTATTGTTGCTGCGCCTGAAGGGGTTAGATACTTTATCAAGAAACATCCTGATGTAATGTGCTATACTGCCGCCTTAGATAAGAAACTAAACAAAGATAAATATATTGTTCCTGGTTTAGGTGATGCTGGCGATCGAATCTTTGGAACAAAATAAAGAGCTAAATGCTCTTTTTATTTTTTATATAAAAAAATATATTTACCTATATAATATGAAAACCATATTTATTTTATGGTTACAACCGCACTAAATAAGATT
>JAZLIV010000032.1:0-2976 GCA_045617545.1 Mycoplasmoidaceae bacterium
ACTTAATATCTCTTGATCTGGAGCCGGACAAGTGTTAGGTGTAGATAATGGTCATCCAGCCGATGATAGAAAATTCCAAAACCCAGAAATCTATGATAAGGTTAATAAAAAAGCAACAATTAAGACTTTTGCTGGTAAAGCATTAATTATTGTTTGTAGTGATAAAACTCCTGGTGATATCACTTTAACTATTAATGGTCAAAAACTTGTTATTAAGGCAGTGTAATATGAAACAAATCAATATTAAAGATATTAAAATTAATCCATTTAAATTAATTGGTAATGACTGAATGCTTATTTCAGCCGGTAATAGCAAAGCCTACAACATGATGACAGCTTCATGAGGTCATCTTGGTGCTTTATGAGGGCACGGGATTGATGGCAAAGCTACAGCTGAAATCTTTGTTCGACCAACAAGATATACTGATAAATTCTTACAAAAAAATAAGTATTTTGCTCTTTCTTTCTTTAACCATAACAAATACAAGAAAGACTTACTATATTTAGGTAGTCATTCTGGTAGAAATAATAAAAAGATCAATCATACTAAACTACATGTTATCTTTAAAGATAAAGTGCCATGCTTTAAAGAAGCAAGTTTAACTCTTATCTGTAAAAAGATCTATGTTGGTAAAATTAAAAAAGAAGGCTTTAAAGATCAAAGTATTATTAAAGAATTCTATAATGCTAAAGTTGAATCTAATACCAACAATACTAGTTGACACCATGTCTATGTTGGTCAAATCGTTAAAGCATATAATTAATTTATTATGGCAAAACCAATTGTTTTAATTGTTGAGTGTCTTTCTTCATCAATCAACTATCTAAAGGATTTAGAAGAAAGAGGTTATGAAGCGGCAGTTTTAGAATCACCAATTATTCGTAAGAATCAACCCGCTTGATATTCTTATGATTTATTTGGTGCTAAGCAACCAAGAATCTTATCACGACAAGCAAAGTATGAAGATACTTTAAAACTAGTAAAAAAACTTAAACCAGTTTTAATTGTAACTGGTGCTGACCATGGTCTTGAAATGTGTTTAAGATTATCACACGATTTAGGTTTAAAAAATAATAAGTTAGAAAACTTACCAAAAATGCGTGATAAGTTTATCTCGCAAGAAACCTTGAAAAAAGCCGGGATTAGATGTATTGAAAGTGTTAGATATAAAAACTTTAAACAAGCTTTAGACTTTTTTAAAAAACATAACAACAAGATTGTTGTTAAACCAGCAAAAGGTGTTAGTTCAATTGGTGTTTCGGTTTGTACTAGCCAAAAGCAATTACGTAAATCCATTGCTTTAGCCAGTAGTAAACAAAACTACTCAGTAACTAATAAGATGCCAATCTTACAAGAATTTATTGATGGGGAAGAATATATTGTTGATACTGTTTCTTGTAATGGCATAGCAAAAGTATCATCAGTCTATCATTACCACAAGAAACAAATTCCTGGTTATGCCCCAGTATATTCTTGAACTACTTCTCATTCACCAAATGAAAAAGAAATTAAACCAATTGTTGATTATGCTTTAAAGGTCGTTAAAGCAGTTGGGGTTGAATGAGGTCCAGTGCATGGTGAATATAAAGTTGATAAAAACGGACCAGTTTTAATTGAAACAAACTGCCGTATTCCTGGTGGAAGTATGCCAAATACCTTTTTAAATGCCATTTGAGGTCATCATGAAACTGATTTAGTCTTAGATGCTTATTTGAATCCGAAAAAGTTTGCTAAATATCCTAAATATATCAAACCAAAAGCATATGGAATCTTAAAACATATTATTTTAAATAAACCCATCTATATTAAAAAGGTTACACCACAAAAAGCTTTCAATAACATTGAAAGTTTCCATGCTTTCAATATGGGTTTTGATGCCGCAGCAAAAAACCGTTGATTGTATAAAACCATTAACTATGAAACATCTGGTGGAACTATTTTCTTAGTTAATAAAAATCGCGAACAACTTCTATCTGATTTAGAACGAACAAATGAAATCGAAAATGATCATCTAAATCGTTTATATGTTATTTCTAAACCACCTAAACCAAAAAAACGTAAAATCTTACTAAGAGAATTGGTTAATGAAAAAATAAGACGATAAAAATATATTAAAAACCATTTATGAATATGGGTTTTATCTCTTTAGCAGTTATTCCCAGTTTAAAAATTACCACTAAAGGTTTAGTTGATGTGGAAAAATTTAAACTAATTAACTTAATTAATAAATAAAGAGCCTAAAAGCTCTTTTTTAAAACAAAATAAAATAATATAATTATTTTATGATTACATTTTTCTGTGCTTTAGCATTGTTAATTGGTGGTTATTTTCTCTATTCACGAATATCAGAAAAGGTTTTTCGTGCTAACCCTAACCGTTTAACCCCAGCGATTGCTAATCCAGATGGTGTTGATCGTGTGCCAATGCCAACATGAAAGGCCACGATTATTGAATTATTAAATATTGCTGGAACTGGCCCAATCTTTGGGGCCATTTCTGGCGCATTATTTGGTCCAATTGCTTTTATATGGATTGTTGCTGGTTGTATATTAGGTGGAGCTGTCCATGACTATATGTCGGGCATGATCTCATTAAGACATAATGGTGAATCAATTGTTAGTTTGTCTAAGCTTTATTTAAATAAAGCTATTATGTGAATCATGCGTTTTTTCTCACTTGTTATTATGGTGCTTGTTACGGCTTGTTTTGTCATAGCTCCAGCTAATCTATTACAAGAAGTAACCATTGGTTTTGTTCCAGCTTGAGCATGATTAATCATTATTCTTGCTTATTACTTCTTATCAACGATCTTTCCAATTGATAAGATTATTGGTCGAATTTATCCAATCTTTGGTGTGCTATTAATGTTAATGGCTGTTTCAACAGTAGGTTCAGTCTTTGTTCATATGGGAATGAATGATAACGTTGTTCATTCTTTACCAGAACTATTTAGTAACTTTAAAGACTTTTCAGCT
>JAZLIV010000033.1:0-6061 GCA_045617545.1 Mycoplasmoidaceae bacterium
TAAACAAAAATACAATAGAATAATCAAAGTTTCTTTGATTATTTATTGTTTAATAATGGCTATTTGCTTAATTGTTTTCGGTATTGTCACAGCAACAACAAAAAACAATAGTTATGTCTATGGTTTTTGTCTATGTTTAGGTCCAGGATTATTATTTGTTTTTGTTAGTACAGTTTTTCCTGTTACTAAGATCATTGATGCTAAAGTTGGCAAGGCAACAATTGTGTGATATGTTATTGCTTATGTTTTAAAATATGCAGCAATCATTGGTATCCCATTTGTGGGCATCAACAAACCAGACATTTTTAATAAGTGAGTAATGTTAGCAACAACCCTAATTGGACCTGTGTTTGTTATTACTAATAAATTAATAATTGCTAACGTAGTTAGCAAAAATGCAAAAATTGATCAAAAATAAGATAAAATTTTAATATGAGTTCATGAGATCCTATTAGTATAAGACCGCAGATTTTTTCCATAGTTGTTGTAATGGCAATTATTTTATTTTGTTGTATCTTATATTACAAAAAATCTAAGAGTTTAAAAGCTAATGAAGCACCGGCTGGATATTGTTTGGCTGTTGAGATTTATGTTTCATACTTTAGAAATATGGTTCATGAAATCTTAGGACCTAAGTTTGATAAATTAACACCATTGTTTGTGTTTATTTTCACTTACATTCTAGTTTCCAATGTAATTGGAGTGTTTGGTATTGATAACCCTACTGGATCATATACCGTAACACTATCAATGGCTTTGATTATGTATTTTGGAGTATGAACGGTTGGATTTAAATTCCAAAAGCTATCATACTTAAAAAACTTCTGTTTAAAGATTTCAACAAAGTCTGGTAAACAAATTCCAGTCTTTATTAACCCACTTGAAGTAATGAGCAATATTGCTCCATTAATTTCAATGTCCTTCCGTTTATGAGGTAATATTACTGCTGGTTCAATCATTATCACTTTGTGATTCTTCTTTACAAACTGGATCTGACAAAATGTTCCAGTATTAGGAACAATTAACCTACTTGGTGGTTTAACTGGAGCACCAATTCGGGCCTACTTTGATTTACTATCGGGTCTAATTCAAGCTCTAGTCTTTACAATGTTGACCATGGTTTATTGATCTATGGCCAAAGGTGATGAACCGCAATTAGCCGTCTCGGTTTCGCCCACACCGGTTTTAAATACTAATATATATAATAGATAAATATATAAGTAAAAATAGACAAAAAAATATATACTATGGTTGTATATATTTTTTTAAAAGGAGAAAAATATGGATAGTGCATTTTTAGGGGCAGGTATTGCTGCTCTAGGTACATTAGGTACTGCTATCGGCCAAGGTTATGCCTGCGGTAAAGCTGTTGAAGCTGTTGCCCGTAACCCTGAAGCTGAAAGCAAAATTAGAACGACACTAATCGTCGGTGACGCGATTGCTGAAACATCAGCTATCTACTCATTGATTATTGCCATTCTATTAATTTTCGTTGCTCCAGGTACAGCTGCTTAAGGAGTAAATGATGGAAATAAAAAAACCAAAAACAAAAAGAACATTAATTGCCTCTCTTATCACAACGATAAGTGTTTTGCCTTTAATGTTATCTTTAAGTTCTTGTAAACCACTTAAAGCAGAAGATGTGGTTAATAACTTATTTCCAAACTTATGAGTTTTCTTAACTCACATTATTGCTGCTGTCATTTTGATTGTGGTAATGACATGATTGGTTTGAAAACCAACAAAACAATCATTACAAAAACGTCATGACTATATTGCTAAGCAAATAGCTGATGCACAAAATGCTAAAGAAGCAGCAACCATGGAATTAAATGAAGCTAACCAGTTAAAAGTTAATGCCATGAGCCAAGCAATGACAATTACTGCTAATGCAAAAGCTGAGGCTTTTGGAATTATTGAAAAAGCAAGGGTTGAAGCTAAACAAACAGCTAATAAAATTGTCAAAGATGCTAAAGCTGATGTTGAAAGAGAAAAAGAAGAAGTTAGAGCTAACGCTCAAGAAAATATTATCAATATTGCCTTTAATGTTGCTGAATCAGTTCTTGATAAAGAAGTGAACAAACAAGATAAAGACAAATACATTGATGATTTACTAACATCAATTGAAAAGGATTTGAAAGAAAGTAAATAATGCAATTAGCAGATCAAATTGCTTCTTATGCTAATGCAATCTTCATGATTGCTCCCAATAAAGAAGCAAAAGAAAAGTATTATCAACAAATTGCTGCATTAGATGCAATGAATTTGACTAATGCTGATTTTTGCAAAATTTTATCTGCTCGATCAATTGATAAAGATGAAAGAAAAGAATTAGCTTGAGAAGTTTTAAAAGGTTATGGTTTTGAAGAAGCAGTAATCTACTGGGTTTGAACCATCATTGATAAAAATTTCTATAGCAATTTTCATTACATCACAATCATGTGTCGTGAAAGATATTATGCAATCTTTCATATCACGAGAGTAAAAGTAACATCTGCTACTAAATTAAGTGAAGATCAAGTAAAAAGAATTAAACAATTCTTTACTGAAAAATTAAAAATAAAAATTGATTTTGAATTACATATTAAACCAGACTTAATTGGTGGGTTAAGAATTGTCATTAACAATAAAACTTACAATAACACATACCGTGCTAAACTAGAAAGTCTTAAGAAAGAACTACTTTCTAAGGAAGGATAATTATGGCGACTAAAACAGATACATTTGCTGCCTTAATTAAAGCAAAGATCGATAAATACGCTAACAAGATTAAACAAGATGAAATTGGGCGAGTTATTTCCATCGGAGATGGAATCGCTCTAGTTTCTGGTCTTGATGATGCAATGCTTAATGAATTAGTAATCTTTGAAAATGGATCAAAAGGAATGATCCTTAACTTAGAGGCTGAAACATTAGGTGTGGTAATGTTAGGTAAGTATGATGATATTCGTGAAAACTCAGTTGTTAAACGTACAGGAACTGTAGTTTCTGTTCCAGTTGGCGATGGTTTAATGGGTCGTGTTGTTGATGCAATTGGTCAACCAATTGATGGTGGTAAAGAAATTGCTAGTAAAGAATTAATGCCAATTGAAAAGATTGCTCCTGGTGTTATTACGCGTCAATCGGTTGATGCCCCACTAGAAACAGGAATCTTATCAATTGACTCAATGTTTCCAATTGGTAAGGGTCAACGTGAATTGATTATTGGTGATAGACAAACTGGAAAGACAACTATTGCTATTGATACCATTCTTAACCAAAAGGGTAAGAATGTTAAATGTGTGTATGTTGCAATTGGACAAAAACGATCAAGTGTTGTTCACATTCACAACATTTTAGATAAAGCTGGAGCAATGGAGTATACAACCATTGTTTCTTCCACTGCGGGAGAATTACCAGCTTTAATTTATCTTGCACCATATACTGGTATTACGATTGCTGAATATTGGTTAGCAAAAGGACAAGATGTTTTAATTGTTTATGATGACTTATCAAAACATGCAGTTAGCTACCGGACAATTTCATTGTTGTTAAGACGACCACCTGGTCGTGAAGCTTATCCGGGTGATGTTTTCTATCTTCACTCTCGTTTACTAGAACGAGCTGGAAGATTAAACAAAGAATATGGTAATGGTTCAATTACGGCTTTACCAATTATTGAAACACAAGCCGGAGATATCTCTGCTTATATTCCAACTAACGTTATTTCAATTACCGACGGACAATTATTTATGATGACAAGTATGTTCAATGCTGGCCAAAGACCGGCCATTGACCCAGGGTTATCAGTTAGTCGGGTTGGATCAGCCGCTCAACGTGGTTATGTTAAACAAACTGCTAGCAGTTTAAAACTTGAACTGGCACAATTTGCTGAACTATCTGCTTTTGCACAATTTGGTTCTGATCTAGATAAAGAAACAAAAGATATTATTGAACATGGTAAGAGAATTATGGAAATGATTAAACAACCAGAAAACTCACCATATACACAACTAGAAGAAACAGTTTTATTGTTTGCGATTAAAAATCACTTTATTAAGTGAATTCCACTAGGACATATTACAACCTTTAAAAAAGATTTAATTACTCACTTTAAAGATTCAACACTTTTAAAAGAAATTGAAAAAGCTGGTAAGTTTGATGAAAAATTGAATGAGAAATGAATTAATGAATTTAAAGAATTCATTTCTGGATACATTCAAGGTTTACCAAACTATAAGCCGGAACAATATGGAGATATTAAGGAATTAAAGTAATTGTATGCAATCACTAGATTTAATTAAAAAACGTATTAAGTCTATTCAAGCAACTAAGAAAATCACTAACGCGATGAAATTAGTTGCTACTACCAAAATCAAATCTCAAGCAAAGAGCTTTGAAGCGGTAAGTGTTTTTTGCCATGAATACTATCGAGTATTCAAAGCTTTAATTTTACGTGAACCTAATCTAGATTTTTTACGTTTAGATAATCATCCAGTGCAAGATCAAGATTTATATATCTTATGTACATCTGATTTAGGTTTATGTGGTCCATATAACAACAATGTTTGTCGTCATTTAATGAACCAAATAAGAAAACAAGATAAAGTCCTTGTCTTTGGCCAAAAAGGTGTTAGCTATTTAAAAATGCACCATCTTGGTAATCAAATTGTAAAAACAATGCGTTGAGACCTTGAAGCAAATAACTATTATGCTTTATTACCATTAAGTTATGAGATTTTAAGCGATTATGCGCAAGGCAAGTATAAAAACATTAAAGTTGTTTATACTGAATTTAAATCAACTGTCAGCACTAATCCAAAAACTTGAAACATTTTACCAATTTGACCAGAATTATTTGGTGCAACCAAAGAAGCAATAGTTAAAGATTGAACAATCTTTGAACCATCAGCAAAAGATATTATTAAAGCAATCTTGCCTGTTTATGTATCAAATTTAATTTATGGGGCACTAGTTGAAGCAACTTTATGTGAATCTTCTAGTCGAAGATTTGCCATGGAAGGGGCAACAAAAAATGCCACTGAATTAATTGATACATTAAAGATTCAATATAACCAAGCCCGTCAAGAAGCTATTACGCAAGAAATCAATGAAATAGTGGCAGGGGCAGCTAATGCTAAATAAGGAGCTAATTATGGAAAAGAAAGAAATTAAAACTGAACAAACTAATACAACAAAAGGATTCATTTACGAAGTAATGGGTCCAGTTGTTGATGTTAGATTTAGTCATGAAAATTTACCAAACATTAATGATGCCTTAACCATTGATGTTGATAAAAAACAATTAGTTCTAGAAGTAGCTCAAGTTACTGGTGATGATATTGTCCGTTGTATCTCAATGGGCGATACTGGTGGTTTAAAACGTGGTATGACAGTCATTAATACTGGCAAACCAATCACTGTCCCAGTTGGAAAAGCTGTCTTAGGTCGAATGTTTAACGTTATGGGTCAACCAATTGATGGAAAAGAAGATGTTCCATCTTCGACTCCACGTGAATCAATTCACAAACCTGCACCAAGTTTTAAAGATCAAATTGCTTCTGAAGAGATCTTTGAAACAGGAATTAAAGTTATTGACTTATTAGTACCATATGTTAAAGGTGGTAAGATTGGTTTATTTGGTGGTGCTGGTGTTGGAAAGACCGTATTAGTCCAAGAGCTAATCCATAATATTGCAACAGGTCATGGTGGACTATCAGTATTTGCTGGTGTTGGTGAAAGAACCAGAGAAGGTAATGACCTTTATCATGAAATGATAGCTAGTAAAGTTATTAACAACACTGCTTTAGTGTTTGGACAAATGAATGAACCGCCTGGAGCAAGAATGCGTGTTGGACTAGCTGGTTTAACAATGGCTGAATACTTCCGAGATAAAGAACATCAAGATGTTTTGTTATTTATTGATAACATCTTTCGATTTACCCAAGCTGGTTCAGAAGTATCAGCCCTATTAGGTCGTATGCCTTCAGCTGCTGGTTATCAACCAACATTAAGTTATGAAATGGGTCAATTACAAGAACGTATTACATCAACTAAAAACGGATCAATTACATCCGTTCAA
>JAZLIV010000034.1:0-4996 GCA_045617545.1 Mycoplasmoidaceae bacterium
CTGAGATTTAGCAGTTGAATGCGGACTAGTTGATTTTGAACGTGCTGTTAAATTAACTGGAACAAGATTTACTTGTTATACAAAGTACGGTGCAAAATTAATTCGCGCCTTAATTCAATATACGCTTGATTCAAACTCTGAGGCAGGTTTTCAAGAAATGCTACCTGCTGTTATTTTAAATGCTAAAAGTATGACAGGAACAGGCCAACTTCCTAAATTTGAAGAAGATTTATTTAAATTAACAAATAACTATTATTTGTCTCCAACAGCAGAGGTGCAATTAACTAATTATTTCTCTGGAGAAATCTTGCCAGTTAAAAAATTACCAATCAGATTTACTGCAAATACATGTTGTTTTAGATCTGAAGCTGGCTCTGCTGGTAAAGATACTAAAGGTGTTATTCGTCAACACCAATTCTATAAAACCGAAATGGTTATCTTAGCTAATCCTAAAGATTCATATGAACAACATGAATATATGACAAGACAAGCAGAAAAATTACTTGAAGGATTAAATTTACCTTATCGAAGAATTATTTTATGTACTGGTGATATGGGTTTTGGTTCATGTAAAACATATGATATTGAAGTATGATTACCATCATACAATTCATATAAAGAAATTTCTTCTTGCTCTAACTGTGAAGATTTCCAAGCTCGAAGAATGATGCTAAGATATAAAGACGAAGATGGACAAAACAAATATGTTCATACTTTAAATGGTTCTGGTTTAGCAATTGATCGATTATGAGCAGCCGTTGTTGAAAACTATCAACAAAAAGATGGTTCAATTAAAATTCCTGAACCATTACAAAAATACATGAATGGTTTAAAGGTTATTCCACATGAAGATTGAAGAAAATAAAAGAATTGAAGGCAAAGGTTTATTCATAACATTTGAAGGGCCAGACGGTTCTGGTAAAACATCTGTTATCACAGAAATTTTTAGTTATTTAAATAAAAAATACCCTCGTAAAGTGGTTAGAACAAGAGAGCCTGGTGGAACAAATAATCCTATTGCTGAAGATATTCGGGCAATCATTTTAAATAAACTTGATTACAAGATTATTCCAATTACAGAAACAATGTTGTTTGCCGCTTCAAGAGCACAACATATTCATGATTACATTCTTCCTCATCTAAATAAAAACCACATTGTATTATGTGATCGTTTTGTTCACTCTTCTTTAATTTATCAAGGTGTAGCAAGAGGTGTAGGACAACTAAGAGTTAGAAAACTTAATGAATATGCATTAAATGGTTTATGACCTGATTTAACTCTTGTTTTGATGGTACCACCATCAATAGCTTTGAAACGTATTCAAACAAATAACAAACGTGAATACAATCGTTTAGATCGTGAAGAATTTTCAATGCATCAAAAGGTTTACAATGGGTACAAAGCAATGATTAAGAAATTCCCAAAACATCTTGCTGTTATTGATGCGTCACAATCTCTAGATCAAGTAATTAGAGATGTAAAAAAGGAAATTGCCAAAGTATTAAGAGCATATGACAAATAAATTGTTTAGCTCAAATAAAATTCCCCAAGCTCTTATAGTTAGACAAGCACCATTGTCTAATTTTGAAGATTATTTAAAAATAATCTTAAAGGGAATTATTTGTCCTAAACATGGTTGCGGAGAATGTGTTTGATGTAAAAAGATTGATGCTAACAAGTATTATGATTTATTAGTTTTTAATGGTAAAGAGATGAAAAAGCAAGAAGTGGTTGATTTAATTAATCGATACACTCGTGCTGGACTAGAATCATGCAATATTCGTGTTTATGTTATTAAAGATATCGAATATGCCTCTAAATCAATCATTAACAGTTTGTTGAAATTTATTGAAGAACCACCTCAAGGTGTTTATGCTATTTTTACAACAAGAAATTACAATGCTATTATTCCAACAATAAGAAGTAGATGTTTTAGCATATATTTACCAAAAGATGAAAAAGCTGTAGATGATTTTTTAAGTACAAAAGATCTTTCTTCTTTGCAAAAGAATCTAATTAAAAAATGTTTTCATGAATTGGAAAGTCTAAAAAATAACTATGATAAATTCATGGAATATTATGATTTAGTACAAAAATTAGCTAGTGACAATGGTTTGTTATATGCTAATGATGGTTTAAACATATTCCGTAAATTAGAATATTCAGATATCAATATCTTTTTAGAAATCTGTAAAAATGCTTATCCAGCAATTGCTGGTAGTGTCATTGAACTGCAAGATAACTTATATCTTAATCCACCAAAAGTTTTAATCTATAATCAAATGTATAAATTATTAGCTGAGGTAAGAAAATAATGAAAACAATTGTTGCTTTAGCAACTGCACCCTTAAATTGTGCAATTCACATCATCAGAATCTCTGGTGATGATGCTTTCAAAATTGTTAACAAAATTACTAAAGAAAAAATTAGTAAAGTTGGTTTTTCTATTCAACATGCAACAATTTTAGATAAAGATGGGTCTAATATTGACGATGTATTAGTAATGAAATACGTTGCACCCAAATCTTATACTGGTGAGAACATAATTGAAATTAATTGCCATGGTGGTTTATTCATTGCAAGCAAAATTATTGAATTATTAATCAAAGCCGGTGCGACATATGCTAAGCGTGGAGAATTTACTCAACGGGCTCTACTAAATGGTAAAATTAATTTAATTAATGCTTATGGCATTAACAATACAATTAATGCAACTAATTTAACTTCATTAAAATTAGCACAAAACTCTCTAAACAATAAACTAACTAAAAAGATTCAAGGATTTATTGAACAATTATTTAAATTAATCGGAGCAATCGAAGTAAACATTGATTATCCAGAATATGATGGCGTTGATAACATCACTAACAAAGTTTTGATAAATCGATTAACGGTTTTAAATAAAAAATTAAAAGATTTATACAATTACTCACAAATATCATGCAAATTAACACAAGGTTTTAATATTGCATTAGTTGGTGAACCTAATGTCGGTAAATCTAGCTTATTAAATAAGCTAATTCACGAAAACAAAGCTATCGTATCAAATATTCCTGGAACAACTAGAGATATTGTTGAAGGAAGAATTAACTATAAAGACATAACTTTTAATTTTGTTGATACCGCTGGAATTAGAAATAAAGCTAATGTTATTGAAGCTCTAGGAATTAAAAAAACGTATCAAGAATTAAAAAAAGCCGATTTAATCTTACTTATTCTTGATGTATCTAAAAAGAACTCAAAAACTGAAAATGATTTATTAAAGAAAATGAAAAATAAAAATCACCTAGTGATTTTAAATAAATCAGATTTAGCTCACAAAAACAAAACAGACGGTTTCTTGTTTAGTTGTAAAAAATCAAAGGTTAATACACTAATGGATTTAATTGTTAAAACTGTTCATGCAAATGACATTTCAAAAACAGATATGACATATTTACAATCTGCTGATCAAATTGGAACATTGTTAAAAGCAATTAATCAAATAGAAAAAGTTATTGTTAAAGCTAAAGCAAAACAGCCAATAGATTTATTAGTTGAACATCTACATCAATGTTATGATTCACTAAACGAACTAATTGGTAATGGTGATTTAGATTTCTTGGATAAGTTGTTTGCTAACTTCTGTGTTGGAAAATAAAAAGAGCATTGCTCTCTTTTTTATTTAGTGTTTGCATATACTTCTTTGTAATAGTCGCCCACTTGCATGGTATCGATTAATTCAATAATTCCTTTTGATTCCTTATTGATATTTAATTCACGATAGCTACAAAGCATGCCTTCAGATTTGTTACCTAATAGTTGACCAGCAATTATTTGTTTGCCATTAGGTAACATTGTTCCATTGGTTGCAACAACAACTTTTATTCCGTGTCGTGCATTTGGTGCACCACAAACAATATCTAAAACTTTACTTCCTATTGATACCTTGCATTTATGTAAATGTGTTCCTGAAATATCATCACATTGTTCAATTAAACCAACTTTAAAACCGTTATCAAATTTATTTGTTAAATCTTGTCCAGTTAATTGCTTAATTTGTTGGATTAATTCACTTGTAGGAAACAATAGACCATCTTTCAAATCTTTTATATGTTTACTTGCATTTGCAATGTTAATAAAAACCAATTCGTTTTTAGCATAGCCAAGAGTTACATCTTCTTTTGTTTCAATCTTGTCAGAGCTAGTAGATGATACATTAATAATTAATGTATCATTTAGTGCTTTGTTTTGGTAAAATAAGTTTAGCATATAAAACAAATTATAACTAATTATGATAGGCTTAAATAATAAAAAAATTGGATTTATTATTGATTCATCTTCAAATATAAAAGATGGTCAATTTGAAGACGTAAAAGTTGTACCACTAGGTATTAGTGTCCAAGTTGGTAGTGATATTAAATCATATAAAGATGGAATCGATTTTCATGATGCTGATTTAATCTCTGCATTAAATAACAAAGATGCAATGATTAAAACATCACAAGCTTCAATGCAAGATATGATGAAAGTTGCTACGCAAATGTGTCAAGAATACGACCAAGTATATGTTTTTCCAATTCATAAAGATTTATCAAGTAATTTAAATTCATGAAGAATTTTAAAAGAGGATTTTCCAAATTTAAATGTTGTAATGACATGTGATATTGGCTATAGTTTTGCATGAACAATTCAACAAGTCAAAGACTTCTTAAAATCTAATGAAGGAAATGAAGCAAGTGTCCAAAAATATGTTGATGAACAAATAATTACTCATCGTTTTGGAGTTATGATGGTTGAAAAACTTGATCAATTAATTAAAGGTGGAAGACTAAAAGGTGTTAAAGCAATAATTGCCAAACTATTTAAAATTAAACCTGTAATCATATTAGACAAAAATGGTTTAGTTCATTATGGAACAGGGAGAAATCATGATGATGTCTTTAAGACATTAGATGAACATTTAGCAAAGAACTTCCCAGGTCAAAAAATTGTTCGCTCAATGTTATTTGTTCC
>JAZLIV010000035.1:0-18771 GCA_045617545.1 Mycoplasmoidaceae bacterium
TTTGTTGTTTATTAACAGCTTGTTTGTAATCAGCATTAATTGCTGCAACAACTTTAAAATCAGCAGCAGCAGAAATTAAATTGTTAATGTGTGTTCCAACTTCCTTAAACTTACATTCAGGGATTTTGTTGTTAGCTATAACAGCACACTCACCATTTTCTAAAAATAATAAAGATCTGTCTCTTAAATTACCAACATATTCGGTAATGATGATATCATTGCCTTTAGTAAAGTTATCTTTTGGATCATTAGCTAATAAGATTCTATTGCTGAATGCTTTCATATATCCACCAGCAGTAAAAGCAAAGATTCTATTTTTATCTTGAATTAAATCTAGTTCATCAATCACTATTGGAGTTTCATCATAAGAAAGCTTTGACTTTCTTTCAAATGGATAAAGTTTTTTAAATTCACGAAGTTTTGTTTTTAAAAATAATAATCGTGCATCTTTATTTGCCACTAAGTTTTCTAATGTGGCAATTGACATGTTTAATTCATCAAGTTCTTTTTTAAGAGCTTCAACATCAGTATTAGTTAAGCGATATAGTCTTAAGTTAACAATTGCTTCAGCTTGTGGTTGGCTAAAACCAAAATTGTTAATTAATGCATTAACTGCCTCTGTCTTATCGCTTGCTTTTCTAATTTTTGCAACTACATCATCAATAATTAAAATTGCTTTAATTAAACCTTTAACAATTTCTCTTCTTGCTTTAGATTTATCTAAATCATATTGAGATGTTTTTAAAATAATATTTTCTGCATGATCAATAAATGCTTGCAAGAAAGTAAAGATGTCAAGTAAAACAGGTTTACGATCTTTAATAGCGATCATATTAAAGTTAAAACTTGTTTGTAGTTTTGTATTTTTGTATAAATAATTTTTAATGAAATCAAAGTTAGCATGAGTTTTAGTTTCTAGAACAATGTAAACACCATTAGCGTCTGACTCATCTCTTACTTCAGTAATTTGTAATGCTTCTTGTTTTTCTTTAACTAAATCAATTTGTTTAATAATATCTGCTTTGTTTGTTTCAAACGGAATAGAAGTAATAGCAATTTGCTTATTACTTAATCGTTTCATTTCTCCCGCAACCAAGATCTTTCCCTTTCCGGTCTTATATGCTTGCGTAATACCATCTAAATTAGAAATCACACCACCTGTTGGAAAATCAGGAGCAGGCATTAAATTAGTAATTCGATCAATTCGACAATTAGGAAAATCAATCTTAGCAATAATAGCATTAACTACTTCAGTTGGGTTAAATGGTGGAATGTTTGTTGCATAACCAGCAGCAATACCATTTGAACCATTAATTAAAAGGTTTGGAAATAAAGTTGGAAGAACTGTAGGTTCTTGTTCAGAACCATCAAAGTTTGGAATGAAAGGAACTGTATTCTTTTTAATTCCTTCAGCCATCATCTCACCAAAAGCAGACAATCGACATTCGGTATAACGCATCGCAGCCGGACCGTCGCCATCAATTGATCCTTTGTTTCCGTGCATGTCAAGTAAACAAATATTATTTTTTCATTCTTGACTTAAACGTACCATTGCTTCATAAATGGAGCTATCACCATGTGGGTGATACTTACCAATTACTTCACCAACCGTTCTTGCTGATTTCTTATGAGGTAATGTATGAAGTAGATTTAAATCATTCATAGCATAAATGATTCTTCTTTGAACTGGTTTTAAACCATCTCTAACATCTGGTAAAGCACGATCTTGAATAATGTATTTGGCATAAGCACCAAATGATTCACTCATGATATTTTCAATAGGAATATTTTTGTTATTTTCGTTATTAGCCATAATCTATTCCTCTAAATCAAATGAGATGTTTTCATCGATTCATGTCTTTCTTAATGAAGCGTTGTCACCCATTAAAGTAGAAATTCTTCTTTCTGCTAAAGCAGCATCTTCAATGGTTACTTTGATCATCTTACGATTTTCTTTTGCCATTGTTGTTTCTTTTAATTGGTCAGCGTTCATTTCACCAAGACCTTTGTATCGTTGGATCTCACAAGCACCAAACTTATTTTTTAGTTCATCTAGTTCTTGTTCATTTCATGCATAAGCAAATTCTTTATTACTTTTTTTAGTAACTTTGTATAAAGGTGCTAAAGCAATGTATACATGTCCGTTTTCAATTAGCTTGCGCATGAAACGATAGAAAAATGTTAATAATAAAATACGAATGTGACTACCATCGACATCGGCATCAGTCATAATTACAACTTTATGATATCTTAGTGCTGCTTCGTCATAATCATCATTAATTCCAGCACCAAGAGCTAAAATAATTGTTGAAATTTCTTCATTATTTAATAAATCAGATAACTTAGCTTTTTCAACGTTAAGAATTTTTCCACGTAGTGGTAAAATAGCTTGATGTTTTTTATCACGAGCTAATTTAGCTGAACCGCCAGCCGAATCACCTTCGACAAGGAAGATTTCATTTAATTTAGCTTCTTTAGATTGAGCTGGGACTAACTTACCAGATAAGAATGTTGCCTTATTCTCTTTATTTTTAAGCTTCTTAACTTCTTCTCTTGCTTTTCTGGCTGCAACTCGTGCATCACGAGCCATTAAAGCTTTATTAATAATTTTTGTCGCATAAGCTTTGTTTTCTTCTAATCAGAAACCAAATTGTTCACTAAACACTTGCTTAACAGCAGCATAAGCTTCTTGTGTAAACAATTTGTTTTTAGTTTGTCCTTCATATGCTACTAATGATTCAGGAACTAAAACTGAAATTAATGCAGTTAAACCTTCTCTTACGTCACTACCTTCAAAGTTTTTATCTTTCTCTTTTAATAATCCGTTCTTGCGAGAATAAGCATTAATTGTTTCTGTTAAAGCGGTTTTGAAAGCTGTTTCATGGCTTCCACCTTCTTTTGTTTTAACAGAGTTGGCAAAAGAAATAATTGTTTCTGATGAATCAGATACATATTGCAAAGCAATTTCGACATTAATCTTATTGCTTTCACCTTTAAAGCTTGCTGCTTTATGAATTGGTGATTTAGTTTCATTAATATAGTCAACATACTCAACAATCCCATTATTGGCAACAAATTCATCTTCGGTGTTGCTGATTTCATCTTTGAAAACAACTTTTAATCCTTTAAATAAGTAAGTGGCTTCTCTGACTCTTTCTTTAATTAAAGAAGGATTGAATTCAATCGTTTTAAAAATAGTATGATCAGGTTTAAAGTGAACTTTGGTTCCAGTTTGATTAGTTGTACCAATTTCTTTTAGTGGTTGATCAATCTTTCCACCATTGATGTATTTTGCTTCAAAAACTTTTCGTCCACGATAAACTGTAACATTACATCATTTACTTAAAGCATTTACAACTGAAGATCCAACACCATGAAGACCACCAGCTGAGTGGTAAGCAGAATCGTCAAACTTACCTCCAGCATGTAGTGTTGTAAAAACCGTATCAACAGTCGAAAGTCCAGTTGTCTCATTCTTACCGGTAGGAATACCCCTACCGTTATCTTGAATTGAGATTGATCCGTCCTTTTTTAAAATAATGGTAATGAGATCAGCATCACCACCCAAAACTTCATCAACTGAGTTATCAAAAATTTCCCAAACTAAATGGTGAAGTCCATAAACGTCAGTTGATCCTATGTACATTCCCGGTCTTTTTCTAACAGGTTCAAGGCCTTCTAAAACCTTGATATTAGCATCGGAATAGTTTTTAATCATATATGTTAATTATAAAATGAATTTATAATTAAATAATATAATTATTAAAATGAAAACTGTTCACGAAATAAAGAAAATCTTGCGTGGTGATTACACTGCGTTATATTTAACTAAAACGAAGAAAGTATTAGATACTAATAAAGTAAAAAATCTTTCGATTATTCGTTTTACTCATTTTCATAAAGAACCAATTTATGTTTGTGGTCTAAAACATTGTGCACAATTTCTAAAAAAAGTACCAGGTGTTTTTAAGGTTTACGGAGTAAATGATGGTGATTTAGTTGAAGCTGGAAAGCCAATTTTAGTCATTGAGGGTGATTATTCTAAAATAGCTGAATTTGAATCAGTAATTGATGGTATTTTAGCTCGTGAATCTTCAGTTTGCAACAATACTAAAAAGATTTTATCTTTAATCAAACAATCACAGCTAATTTATATGGGTGACCGAGCTGATTTATATCTTGCTCAACCATATGATGGTTATGCTGCATGAGTTGGTGGAATGAGAGTATTTACAACAAAAGCTCACACGGAACTTATCGAAGATAAGAATGTTAAAGTTGTTGGTACCATGCCTCATGCTTTAATCCAACAATTTAATGGAAATTTAAATAAAGCTCTTTGAGCTTATCATAAAACTTTCCCACACGAAAAGCTATCAGCTTTAATTGATTATCATAATGATGTAGTTGGAGAAATTAAAAAACTAGACAACAAACTAAAACCTTTAATTAAATCAATTCGAATTGACACTTCAATTCGTATGTGTGATAAATCCTTACCTGATAAACCAAGCAATTATGGTGTTTGTAAACAATTAGTGCTTAATGCTAGAAAAGCATTAAATCAAAATGGTATGAAACACACTAAAATTATTGTTTCAAGTGGTTTTGATTTTAGAAAAATCAAAGACTTTATCAGCCATAAAGTTCCAGTTGATTTTTATGGTGTTGGTGGTTCACTAGTTAAAGTTGATGTTAACATCACTGGAGACTTAGTCTATTTAAACAACAAACCAGAAGCTAAAAATGGTCGAGAAGTCAAAATTAGCCATAAAGATCTAAATAAATTAAATATATATATTTAATAAAAAATATATTCTTTTTTTGCGACAGATAAGTATATAAAAACTATATATTATTTATGGCAAACAAAGAATTTAAAACAACAGTAATTTCTTTCGATTCAACCCAACCTAAGGAAACAAAGGTTGAAGTAATTCAATCTCAACCTTCAAAGCCAACTGCACAAAATGTTTTATTTAATATAACAACAAAAGTGCCACATGTGGTTGAAACTTTACCAACGGTAAAAGTACAAGATTTACATGTAAGCAAAAAAATCGATCTAAAGAAGGTTGAGGAAGTTAATCCTAACGCTAAATCCTTCCCAACATTCTATACACGAGAATATAAGCGTTCATTCCGTATAGTAATTATGTGATTAATAATCACAGCAATATGTGCTGGCCTAGAAACATGGGCTTTAGTATCTATTATTAGAAGTGATGTTAGTAACTGAACAGCATTAACATTAATTCCTGCTATCACTCTTTGCATTGCTTTCTTAATTGTTTATCTTAATAACTGATTAAATTTTAGAAACGAAGCACGGAATGTTGACTTTAGTCAGGGCAAAATTCCAACAATTTCGGTTATGAAATTATATAAAAGACTAAAAACAGCTCACATTAATGTGAACTGATTCTGTGGTTTAACTTATGTTGCAGGCGGACTTGCAATCTTAATTACTTACATTATTGGCTTTACCATCTCAAAAAATTGAGGTGATTTAAGACCTAGTTCCTTTGAAGGAAGTTGTGGTGGAGCATTATTAACTACAGTTATCGTGTGTGCAATAGCCATGGTTTTAGCCTTCTTCTTACATGTTGCGTTATTAGTTACAAACTATACAAGAGCAGCAAAAATTGACAATTACTATTCAGTACAAATTGTTAGTGATGAAGAATTAACTGCTATTAAAAAGAAGAAAAACAAACGAGACCTATTCATCTTCATTGCTGTGGTAATGATTCTTGTCTTGATTGGAATGCTAATTTACAAATTAGTTAAATCTAAAAAAGTTAACAATAACGTAACAATAACTAATTAGTTAATTTCTTAAATTCATTTAAATATTGGTCCATGTGATCAATATTTTTAAAAAACCAACTTCCAGTAACAAATCAATCGATTTGATTGATATATTTCTTAACATAATCAAAATTGATACCACCATCTATTTGCAATGCAAGATGTGGATAATCATTTTTAGCAATAACAGCTTTGTCAATGTTTCTAATTGCATCATCAACAAAACCTTGACCTGCTCATCCTGGTTCAACCGACATTACTAAGATAATGTCACAGTCTTTAAATAATGGTTGATATTTGTTTAAATCTGTTCTTGGTTTTACAGAGATTCCTGCAAGCACACCTAAATCATGAATTTTGTCTAACAATCTTTTGCTTTCACCTATTGTTTGTGTTTCAGCATGAAACACGATTGAATTAACTTGATAATTTTTATAAATATCAATTCATTCATCTGGATTATTTACCATTAAATGAACATTAGGTTTTAAACCTAAATCTGCTAGTTCATTTAAGTACTCAGTTGTGTAAGCAGTAGGCGGAACAAACTTTCCATCCATTACATCATAATGAACAAATCTTAGACCAAGTTGTTTAATCTTTTGTAGTTGGTCTAAAGCTTGTTCTTTATTAATTGATAATAAAGATGGTTCAATTTGTTTCATTATTTTGCTTCCTTCATATGTGGGAATAATAAAACATCACGAATTGATTCTTTACCAGTTAGTAGCATTACTAGTCTATCAATACCAATGCCAACTCCACCAGTAGGTGCAAGTCCATATTCTAGTGCATCAATATATTCCATGTCAACTTCGTTGGCTTCAGTGTTACCAAGTTCTTTTTCCTTTAATTGCGCTTCAAATCTAGCTAATTGATCAATCGGATCATTTAATTCAGAAAATGCATTAGCATATTCTTTTTGACAAATAAATAGTTCAAATCTTCTAACCATTCTTGGATCCTTTGGATCCTTTTTAGCTAATGGAGAAATTTCAATTGGGTGTTGAGTGATAAATACTGGTTGTAAACATTTTTCTTCACAGTATTTTTCAAAGAACATAGAAATGACATGACCTCTTGTATGTTGATGTGGTAATAATTCAATTTGATGTTGTTTTGCTAAAGCAACAGCTTCGTCATCACTATTAACTGTGTTGAAGTCAATTTGTGTAACTTCTTTGATCATATCAATCATCGAAATTCTTCTAAAAGGTTGACTAAAGTCAATGTCAACACCTTTATAAGTGATTCTTGTTTTGTCAATTTGACTCGCTGCAAAGCGAACAATATTTTCTGTTAAATCCATCATGTCTTCTAGATTAGCATAAGCTTGATAAGCTTCGATTGAAGTAAATTCAGGATTATGCATTGGATCCATTCCTTCATTTCGAAAGATTCGACCCATTTCATAAACCTTTTCAAAACCACCAACTAATAATTTCTTTAATGGTAATTCGGTAGCAATTCTTAGATAGTAATCTCTATCTAAAGTATTGTGATGAGTAGTAAATGGTCTTGCCGCAGCTCCACCAAGTTTTGGTGATAAAATTGGTGTTTCAACTTCTAAAAATCCTTCACTATTCATGAACTCACGAATTGATTGTAAGATTTTTGTTCTAGCAACAAAAGTATTAAGATTTTCACGATTAGTCATTAAATCTAAATATCTTTTTCGACCACGGATTTCTTCATCAGCTAAACCATGGAATTTTTCCGGCAATGGAATTAATGATTTTGCTAAAATGACAAAGTCAACAACTTTAATTGTTACTTGCCCTGTCATTGTTTTCATTGGTGTTCCTGTAATACCAATAACATCACCTAAATCTAGTAATTGTTTAAAAATTTGGAACTTATCAGGATCAAAAGTTTTTTTATTTATATAAAATTGTAACTCACCAGAAAAATCAGATATCACACCAAAAGTTTGTCTTAATGCCATCACTCTTCCTGCTACTTTGATTTCATCAGTATTTACTTGTAGCTCTTCGTGAGTAAAGTTTTCATATTGTTTTACAAAACTTGCACAAGTGTGAGTTCTATCAAACTTTTCAATCGTATATGGGTTTTTACCCATATCAATTAATTTTTGCAATTTAGCTCTACGAGCTAATTCTTGATCATTAAATTTACGTTCCATGATGGTTACCTAATATGATTTATTATATATGTAAAAAAAATAATTATCGTGTAATAAAAAAGAGGCTTTGCCTCTATAAAATATTAATTCATATCATAGACTGTTTCCACAGTCATTGAAATAATGTTTTAATAATTGTCTATTTTCAGTATTTGTAACAGATTTGCTTAGCAGTTTCTTTTGCTTTAGCTGGGCTAACAAATTTTTTGATAACTGTTAGAGCAAAGTCAATAGTTGTTCCTGCAGCTTTACTAGTAATATAGTTTTTATCAATTACAACATCTTCTTTTGAATGACGTTTAATACCTTTCTCAAAACCAGGATAGCAAGTAACTTTGATATTATCAATCATTCCAAGTTGGTTTAATACCACAGATGGAGCGGCACAGTTAGCCATGATAGTTACTTTACTATGTGCCACCTTTTTAAGGTGAGACACTAATTTTGCACATTGTGCGGGATCTAAAAAAGATCCACAACCTTTACCCCCAGGGATATAGATTGCAGAATACTTCGATAGATTTTCTTTTGCAAGAATGTCATCACATGAAATGTGAACTCCATTTTGCATGATCAAACTTTTCTTTTTTTCAATTGAAATAATTTGAACACTGATACCAGCTCTTCGTCAAATATCAGCAGGTATGATTACTTCCATTTCCTCGCATTGATTCGCGACAATTATTGCGATCGATGTTTTCATACACTTATATTATAACTTATAAAATAAGTTATAAAAGCACTACTTATTAGTGATTCGAGCAAAAATTGGAGCTAAATCAGAGATTTTGTGACCTGCTCAATCGTGAGAAATATTTTTAGGATTTAATTCTAAATTAAATGCTTGACCAATTTGTTGACTTGTTTTAATTAAAATTGGTGATAGTAAAATCATTAAGTTAATTGCACAAGTAAATAGAATATTTAAGCAGTTAGATAATTGATCTTTTTTGTTTGCATCTTTTGCTAAAACTCAAGGTTTTGCATCATCAATATATTTATTCAATACATTGTATTGATTTTGAATATCATCCAATAATGGATTAATTTCAAAATTTTCAATTCTATCTTTAACTGAGTTTAATAATTTCTTTTCAGAAACTAAAACATCTTTGTCAAGTTTTGTTAGAGCTTTTTCGTTAAAAGTTGGAACAGTGTTGTTAAAGTATTTCTTTAACATCCCAGCAATTCTTGTTGCCATGTTTCCATAGTTATTAGCTAATTGTGTATTGAATGTTTCTACAAATAAATCGTGACTAAAGATTCCATCTTTTTCAAGATTAACTTGGCGAACAATAAAATATCTAAACGCATCAGAACCAAAAGTATTGATGTAATCATATGGGTCAATAATATTGCCCAAAGATTTAGACATCTTTCCTTCTTTAGTGACAACTCAACCATGACTAATAATGTGTGTTGGCAATCTTAGATCCAACATCTTTAACAAGATGGGTCAATAAATACAGTGAAATCTTGTAATTTCTTTTGACATCAAGTGAACCACTTGACTATCTTTATCAGCAAAGTATTTTTTAAAGTTCTTGTCATCATTGGATAAATATCCAAGACCTGATAAATAACTTAACAAAGCGTCAATTCAAACATAGATAACATGCTTGTTATCTTCTTTTGTTGGAATACCTCAAGCTAAACTTGTTCTTGTGACTGATAGGTCTTCTAGACCTTTGTCAATAAATGAACCTAACAATTCATGAACTCTTGCTTCTGGTCTTATAAAGTCTTTAACTTTAAATTGACTTTTAATTCAGTCAGCATATTGACTTACTTTTAAGAAGTAAGATGGTTCATTTTTTTGTGATAGTTCGTGGCCAACTTTACAATGAAGTTTTCCATCTTTTTCTATAGCTTGATCTTTAGTATAATTTTCTTCACAATTTACGCAGTAAAGACCTTTTCATTCGCCTTCATAAATGAATTGTTTTTGCAGTAATAAACTAAAAGTTTTTTGTACTGCTTCACAATGAACTTTATCGGTTGTTCTAATGAAATTAGAATAGTTAATATCTAAGTCTTTTCAAAGTTGTTTAAAATCCTTTGCAACACTATCTAACATAGTTTGAATTTCTAAACCTTTGTTCTTAGCCGTATCAGAAATTTTTTGACCATGTTCATCCATTCCTGTAAGGAAGAAGACATCATAACCTAAAGTTTTCTTATATCTTGCAATTACATCAGCCAAAATAGTAGTATAGGCATGGCCAATATGTGGCTTGCCTGATGCATAGTAGATTGGTGTTGTAATAAACAATTTTTTCATAATATATATTATTTTATTTTAAAAATATATCATTTACGTAAATAAAAAAACATACCCTATTGGGTATGAAATTTTTGTTTAAATTAAACTAATTGGATGATTGCCATTTTTGTGTTATCACCAGCACGGTTGTCAAGTTTTAACACTCGTGTATAACCACCTTTTCGATCAGCATATTTCTTTGCTAATGTGGTAGTTAGTTTCTTTAAAATAGCTTGTTGATCCATTTGTTTGTTTTTTAAAACAAATGACATAATTTCTTGTTTAGCAGCAAGAGTATTTTTCTTACCTAAAGTAATTAAATGATCAACATGTTTTCTTAGTTCCTTAGCTCTTGCTTGAGTTGTTTCAACTGAACCATAAACAATAACATCGCTAGCTAATCTTCTAATCCAGCTTGTTCTTCAAGCTGTATTTTTTCTATGAGTTATTACAAAAGACATAATTTATCCTCCTAGCTTTTCTTGAAAGTTAAACCGTAGTCTTGTAATTTCTTACGGATTTCACGAAGTGATGTTTTACCAAGGTTTTTAATCTTTTCAACATCAGCACGAGTCATATTAGACAATTCTTGAATTGTTCTAATACCAGAACGTTTTAGACAGTTATATGATCGAACTGACAATTCAAGATCATCAATTGATACTGATGTAACTGCTTGTTCTTGTGTTTCTTCATTTTCTTTCATCATTTGTAGTTGAGCAATTCTTTCATTGATTTGAACTAATTGTTCAAAGTGTTCCACTAAGATTCTACTTGCATAAGCAACAGCATCAGTTGGAGTCACTGCACCATTAGTTACAACATCTAATGTTAAATAATCACCCATATGGTTCTTGCTAATTTTTCTTTCATCGACATGGTATCCCACTTGTAAAACTGGGCAGAAGTTAGAATCAGTAGCAATAATTGATAATGTGTTAATTTGTTCTTGGTTTTCTTTGAAAGATCTAAAACCACGACCATTTGTGGCAAAGATTTCCATTTCAAATTTTGGACTTGCTTTAGTTTTAGTAGCAATGTATAGATCAGGGTTTACTACTTCAAAACCAACTGGAAGTTCAATATCTTCCGCTTTGATAACACCAGATTCTTTGAAGCTAATTTTCATTGTTGGTCATGAGTGTAATTCAGTACCTTCAGGAATAGCTTCATCAGAAATCTTTAAAACTAATTGTTTTAAATTAAGGATGATTTGTGTAACATCTTCCTTAATTCCATCAATTGCTTGGAATTCATGGTTAATGCCTGGAATCTTAATAGCAAAAACACTAGCTCCAGGAATGTTTGAAAGGATAACTCTTCTTAGGGCATTACCAATGGTAATTCCAAAGCCTGATTCTAATGGTCCAATTTCAAATTGACCATGATTGTCGTTAATTTCATTAACGATTGGTTTAATAGAATATTTAATAAATTTTTCCATAATATACTCCTATCTAACGTGGTTTCTTTGGTGGTCTGCAACCATTGTGTGGAATTGGTGTTACATCAGCAATTTCTGTAATTTGCAATCCCGCAGCTGCAAGTGATCTGATGGCAGTGTCTTTTCCACGACCAATACCATTACATCTTACTGCGACAGTCTTTAGACCAAGTGCCATTGCCGCTTTTGCACAGCTTTCAGCAGCTATACCAGCAGCATATGGTGTTGATTTTTTGCTACCTTTGTAGCCAATCACACCTGATGAACTTCATGCAATTGCATTACCGTTCATATCGGTGATGGTAACAATAGTATTGTTAAGGGTAGAGTGAATGTGTGCCATACCATTAACTGATGCAAGACGTTTTTTCTTCTTGCCAGTACGTTTTGCCGGTTGCTTAGCGGCAGTTGTTTTAGTTTGTTCAGCCATTTTCTATCTCCTTCCTTATTTAGTTTCTTGTTTCTTGTTAGCAATAGTCTTTCTAGGACCTTTACGCGTTCTTGCGTTAGTCTTAGTTCTTTGACCTCTAACAGGTAAACCTTTTTTGTGTCTAATACCACGATAGCAATTAATTTCCATTAAATGCTTGATGTTCATTGCTACGTCTCGACGTAAGTCACCTTCAATGGTGTACTTACTTGCAGCTTCACGGATGGCAGCAAATTCTTTTTCATCTAAATCTGCTGTTTTCTTTTCTGGATCAACATTTGCTGTTTTGCAAATTTTCTTACCAGTAGAAATACCAATACCATAAATTGCTGTCAATGCGTAAGCAATTTTTTTATTGTTAGGAATATCTACACCTAATAAACGTGCCATATTTTCTCCTTATCCTTGTCTTTGTTTGTGTTTTGGATTTTTACATATAACCATTACACGTCCATGTCTTTTTATTACTTTACAATCTTTACAGATTGGTTTTACAGAAGCTCTTACTTTCATATCTACCTCTTTCTTAACTTTGTCGGTAAGTAATTCTACCACGTGTTAAGTCATATGGACTTAACTCAACTTCAACAATATCACCGGGTAGAATACGTATTTTACACATACGAATTTTACCTGATACGTGGGCAGTGATGGCAATGCCATTGTCAAGCATAACTTTGTATGCTCCTCCGGCAAGAACATCACTTACTTTCCCTTTCATTTTAATTTTGTCTTGATCAGCCATTTATATCCTTTCATTAATCAGCTGTTAATATTTCAAACCCTAAGTCAGTGACAAGGACCATGTGTTCCTCGTGGCAAGTTAACTTGCCATTAACTGCACTTACAGTTCAATTGTTATTTTGATCAACCACATATTTATCACTATCGGTCATGAGCATTGGTTCTATACATATTACCATCCCTGCTTTTAATTTCATCCCGCTACCGGGTTGACCTCAGTTCAAAATAATTGGGTCTTCGTGAACATGTAGTCCACAGCCATGGCCACCATAATCTTTAATGACTTGGTAGCCATGATAGAATGCGCATTCTTGAATGGCATAGGAGATATCTCCTATTGCCACACCGGCTTTTATTAATGGAATAGAAGTGTTTAAACAATCAATTGTCGCATTTTGAATTTCTAATGCTTCAATGTTTTTAACATCTAACACCACACTAAAAGCAGCATCGCATACATAACCTTCATAAGTGACTCCCACATCAAACTTGACTAAATCTGATGCTTTCAAGATATAGTCACTAGGGATTCCATGAATTAATTGTTCATTCACGGAAATACATATATGTCCTGGAAAGCCTTCATATTGATAGAAACTACAGCTTGCCCCGTTTTTTGCAATGACATCAGCAGCAATTTTATCAAGTTGCTTTGTGCTGATTCCAGGCTTACAGGCTTTAATTAGTTCCGCTTTAACAATCTTTCAGATTGCACAAGCTTTTCTAATGCCAACTATATCTTTTTCACTTTTAAGGTAAATCATTATTTTAACTTACAAATTTCCTTTATTTGGTTAATAACATCTTCAAACTTTTCATTTTTAATCGTATGTAAGATGTTTAAGTTCTTACATGCATTAATTAATGGTTCGTTTAATGCTAAATAAGTTTTGTAACGTTCAACAACGACTGATTCATGGTCGTCATTTCTTTGCATTAGGAAAGAATTATCTTTATCACATCTATTTTCTACTTTTGGTTTTTTGTAATAGATGTTATAGATTTCTTTACATACTGGGCATACTCTTCGCCCAGTAATTCTTTTGAAAACTACATCCTTATCAACTTGGATTTCAATTGCATAGTCAACTTTGACTAGTTTATTTAAATATTCAAGTTGCGCAACATTTCTTGGATAACCATCAAAGACAATGTTGGTATTAGGATCAATAATTTTTTCTAATTCTTTTTTAACGACTTCATTAGTCATGTTGTCATTAACTAATTGACCGCTTAGCATAATTTCTCTTAGTTCATTAGCTAAGGGAGTATCTTCTTTAATTGTTTTTCGAAATAAGTCACCAGTTGAAATATGGATAAATCCATAATTGTCTTTTAAATAATGTGATACACTACCTTTACCAGATCCTGGTGCTCCTAATAAAATCATTATCATAATTGTGTTACCTTCTCGCTTTCTTTTTCTTCGGCACTATAGTAAGAATGCTCAATGTTTCTTCTTTGAACAACATATCCACTAGTTGTGCTAGCTGATTTAATTGCCGCTCATAATTCCAATGAAGCAGTTACCATAATGATGATACCTGTACCTGACAAACTCATTCCCGAAGGAATACCAGTTGCCAAAGATAGAATGTATGGAATGGAAGCAACTATTGCTAAGAAAGGTGCTCCAATTCAATTAATTCTAAATAGTACTTTTGTAACATGCTTTTCAGTATCTTCACCCATTCTTACACCCGGAATAAACTTTCCACCCTTTTGAAAGTTTTCAGCAATTTGTTGTGGGTTAATTTGAATATATGAATAGAAGAAACTAAATAAGATGATTAGAACAAAGTAAATGGCTATACCAACTCCTGAGTCTAATGTTAATCACTTCGTGATAAAATCTTTGGCGGCAAAGTTACTATCAGGAATAAATTGAGCAATTGTTCCTGGAATTGTAATAACTGACGAAGCAAAGATGACAGGAATAACTCCAGCAGCATTTAGTTTAATTGGTAAATAAGGAAGTTCCTTTTTATCTTGAATTAAACCTTGTCCTGTTTGTTGAATTGGGATTTTTCGTGTTGAACCATTTATATAAACAACAACAACGATAATCACAATAAAGAATAGAGTATATAGCATACAACTTAGGGCAATTGTTACTGCATTTGTTGATGCTAACTTAATGCCAATAACATTGAAGACATTGTTGAAACTTGAAAATAATTGTCCAACAACACCCACAAGAATTAATGTTGTCACACCATTACCTACTCCTCGTTTGGTGATCATATCACCAATAAAGATTGCAACATATGTTCCGGCTGTTAATAAGAATAATAAACCCACTGCTTCACCTGGGGCATTAGCAAATAAGTTGCCAATTGTTTGTTGCCCAAAGATAGAAATACCTGTTCCTGATCCTGCCGCATTTCTTGATAGGATCAAAGCTAATGTTGCATAAGCTTGAACAAAACAGAATGGAAGCGTAATTAATCGAGTAATAATCTCAAGTTTTTTCTTACCACGTTCTCCGGCTTTTGCCATCTTTGATAATGGTTTAACTAAATCACTAGATAGTAATTGAATAATAATTTGGGCCGTAATATAAGGACCTAAACCAATAGCAAAGATAGACATATGTTCCAAACCACCAGCAGAAAGTAAGTTTAGCATTTCTGCAAACGAACCTTGTGTTTTATAACTTGGTGGAAGCGTTACCCCTGGTAGGGTTAACATAGAACCTAAATGGTATAACAAAATAAAGCCAAGAGTTATTAGTACAGAGACTAATACTGTCTTGTTGGTGAAGATCGGTTTAAATGTGTTTTTAACCTTTCTACCAAAGGATGTGTTATTTGTTTGATTTTCCATGTTAATTATTTTTTAATTGTTACTTTACCTTTTGCGTCAGTAATAATTTTTTCTGCACCTTTAGTAACAGCATTTGCTGTTACTTCAATAGCAGATTTTAATGCTTTTTTACCAGCAATAATTTTGATTGGTTGTTTTGAGTTTTTGCTAATTAATTTAGCAGCAACTAATGACTTTCGATCAACTGTTTTTAATTTTGCAATTTGATCTGTTGTTAGAACAATTGGTCTATTTGCAAAATCATAGTTGTTGAAACCAATCTTAGGGATTTTACGATATAAAGGAGTTTGACCACCTTCAAAGCCTTGACGAACATTACCAGATTTTCTCGCATGTTGTCCTTTTTGACCTCTGGTTGATCTTTTACCCATTCCTGAACCATAACCACGTCCTAGCGTTTTTACTTTATGGTCTCTTGAGCCTTTTGTGTATTTTAAATTATGTAATTCCATAATACACCTCCTTATAATTCAGACACTTTCTTATCTCGCATGTTAGCAATATAAGAAGGAGTCTTTTGTGCTTTTAGACCGTTAATTGTTGCACGAATCATATTAACGGCAGTGTTTTTACCTAAGTTCTTAGTATAAACATCTTTAAATCCTGCAGCTTCAACAACTGCACGAATTGCACCACCAGCGACAATACCTGTACCTTCAGGTGCTGGTTTTAACAATACTTTAGCGGCACATGATTTACCAATAACTTCATGGTAAAGTGTACCTTTTTTATTGATTGTTACTTTAGCAAGATTGTTTCTAGCATTTTTGCTAGCTTTTTTCATCGCATTAGGAATTTCTGCAGATTTACCCATACCAAAACCAACTGTACCTTTCTTATCTCCGATAACAACTAATACGCTAAAACGCATATTACGTCCACCTTTAGTTGTTTTAGAAATACGTTTGATTGCTACAACTTTTTCGTTAAAGCCATCAATTGGTTGTCTAGGTCTTTTAACAAAATTTCTTTTTTGTTCTTTACCTTCTGGTTTTTTACCAGCAGGTTTAGTTTCTGGTTTTTTCTCTACAGGTTTAGCTTCAGCCTTGATTTCTTTCTTGGCTTCCGTCTTAACTTCTGGTTTAGTTTCAACCGTTTTTACTTCATTATTTTCCATGTTTTATCCTTCCTAATTAGAATTGCAATCCTGCTTCTCGTGCCGCATCAGCTAAAGCTTGAACTCTTCCGTGGTACTTGCTACCACCACGGTCAAAAGAAACTTTCTTAATTTTCTTTGCTAATGCTTTCTTAGCAATATCTGCACCAACTTTTTTGCAGGCATCGATATTACCAGATTTTAATTTAAGTTGTAAAGTTGAAGAGCTAACTAGAGTAACTCCTTTAGCATCATCAAAGATTTGAGCAGTAATGTTAGCGTTAGTTTTAGTTACAACTAAACGTGGTAATTCATTACCTTGAAGTTTCAACTTACGAGTAATACGTTGATGACGTAATTGACGCGCTTGTTTTCTTGTTTTCGAATACTTTTTCATAACTGCCTCCTATTTCTTTGCTCCGCCAGCAGTTGATTCTGCGGTTTTACCAACTTTACGAATAATATGTTCGTTGACATACATTATTCCTTTTCCTTTATAAGGTTCAGGTTCTCTCACCTTTCTTACTTTGGCAGCAAATTCACCAACTAAGATTTTGTCTGGTCCAGAGATATCAATTTGTACTGCACTTGGACAAACGACTTTTAAACCTTGCGGAATAATAAATTCAACTGGGTGGCTAAAGCCCATTGCTAACACTAATTTACCATTAGTGATTGCCGCTTTATAACCAACACCAACGATTTTAAGCTCTTTCTTAAAACCTTTATTAACACCAATAATAGCATTAGCAATATTTGAGTTAACTGTGCCATGATACATCTTGGTTTGTTTTTCATCATTAACACGACTAACTTTAATATCATTGCCAACTTTTTCAACTTTAATTAAGTGTCCAGGATAAGATACTTCAAGTTGACCCATTGGTCCTTTAGCAATTACTTTGTTAGCAGTAATGTCTAGTTGTGTTCCATCAATAATTGGAATTAATCGATTACCTTTATGACTCATAACATTACTCCTATCATATGAAAGCAATTACTTCGCCACCAAGATTGGCTTTCTTTGCTTGTTTATTTGTCATCACACCGTGACTAGTAGACACGATGGCAATACCTAAACCATTTAATACTCGTGGCATATCTTCGGCTGAAGTATAAATTCTTAAACCTGGTTTAGAAATTTGTCTTAAACCATTAATAGCCGGAATTTGGTTTTTGTATTTTAAATGAATGATTGTTATTTTCTTCTTAGTTTTAGCTAAGTTCTTAACTGTATAACTAGCGATATATCCTTCATTCTTTAGGATATTAATCATTGCAGTTGTAAGGTTTGAAGTTTGAATTTTAACCGTAGATAAACGTGCTTTGTTAGCATTGTTTAACTTACTAATTAAATCAGAAATTGGATCCATAAACATTGTTTAGTTCTCCTTATCATGAAGCTTTCTTTATGCCAGGAATAGCACCTTTATATGCTAATTCTCTAAAGCATAAACGACATAAACCATATTTACGGTTTACACCGTGAACACGACCACATCTTACACATCTAGTGTATCCACGAGTTTTGTATTTAGGTTTACGATTAGCTTTTACTCTTAGTGATTTTTTTGCCATAAACTCTCCTTACTTTTTCTTTTGAATGAAAGGCAAGCCAATTGCTTGTAATAAAGCTTTAGCTTCCTTATCATCTTCTGTGCTAGTTACAAAGGTAACATCAAAACCTCTTACACGTTTGATATCATCGAAATTGATTTCTGTGAAGATGTTTTGTTCCTTAATTCCTAAGGTAAAGTTACCATGTCCATCAAAACTATTATCCTTAAGACCTCTAAAGTCACGAATTCGTGGCATAGCAATCTTTACTAGTTTTTCCACAAAGTTTCACATTCTTTCTTTTCTTAAAGTTACCTTAACACCAATTTCTTGATTTTCACGTAACTTGAAAGTTGCAATAGCTTTTTTTGATTTAGTTTTGATTGGTTTTTGACCTGTAATCAAAGTTATTTCATTGTATAGTGCATCTAATAACTTTGCATCTTGTGTTGCATCA
>JAZLIV010000036.1:0-5419 GCA_045617545.1 Mycoplasmoidaceae bacterium
TACCAAATTTCTTTTCATATTGTTTAACAATTTGTTTTTTAAAGTAATCTTGTTGGTCTCGTGATAAGTTCGTATTAGGCTTAAGTGTATTTAACAACTCAAGCATTGTGTTGTTTAAATATGCATTAATTTCATTAACAATAACTTGGTTCTTCTCATCTGTTTGATTTAATACACCAACAATGTTGTAATTGAAGTGTTCAATCTTTTTATTGTTCTTATCAATTAATAAACTTGCAAGCACACAACCTGAATCAGCCATTTGCTCACATTCAAATAATCCAGATGCACCAACATCATATAAACCTTGATTACCTACATATTGTTCAACTAGTTTAATGTGTTTTTTAGCATCAAGGAACTTGTCACCATCAAATGAGGCAACTTGACCATTGCCTAAAATAAGAATGTTCTTTTGCAAAGTAATAACTTTATTACAAAGGTTTTTGTAATTAACAAAATCCATGTATAGACCACCAACAGGAATAATGAATTTTGGTTTAAGAATATTAATTAAGAATTTGTGATCTTCTTGTGATTGACTTAATTGAATAATATCTTTTGGTATTTTAATAACACGAGAGACATTTAAACGATTTATCGAGTCAAACAAATTTGCTTCAAGCTTTTCATAACCAGGTTCAGTTAGAATTGAGTAAACAAATGTATCGGTTGGTTTAAAGGTTAATCTTTGATCATCACCAACGACAATCTTTTGCAATTTAGTAAATAATGATTGTTTATCACCTGAAACAACAATAATTCCTCGATCAATAGTATTAATTTGTTGTTCATTAATGTAAATTAAATTATTGAAAGAAACAATTTTATTGCTTTGCATGTAATTGAATGCACGAGCTAAACTTGGTGAATAAATATAGAACGGAATTGTCTTTCTTGCTGCAATGGCAGCTAATTTTGTTAATTTGTATATGTCTTCTTCTTCAATAACAAAGATTCCTCTATTTGGCATATCAAGAACACAATTCTCATAAAAATTATCTATTGCATAATGTGGTGATGTAAATCCTCGATGGTTAATATTCTTACCAATAGATGTTATTAATAAAAAGGTATTATTTTTTGTAAATTTATTTACTTGTTCAAGTAAATCATATGTTGCATTATTAACACTAGTTGGAATAATATAGTGGTCCATGTAAACAATGGCCCCAGAGCTTGTATTAAAAGCAAAACCTAAACTGGTTGGCATAAAACTAGCTGTTCTAAATGGAAGGATTTCAATTTTTCCTAACTTAAATGGTTCAAGTGGTTTAACAGCATTAATGTTAAATCTTGTCTTTAAACTATTGCGATTATCTTGTTTATGACCTCGTGGTCTAAAACATCAATCAAGATTGTTATTGATAATCATTTGACCAAGATGACTAGTAAAAACTGGAACATTAGGTAAATTCTTAACTAAGAACTCTAATCCTCCATAGGAGCTATAGTTAGGAGTAGGAATGAAAATTCCTTTGACTTTTTGTTTATTATCAATTAAATAAGAAAAGTCAGCAACAATTTTCTTAATTCCTAACTGAATAACACTTGGACAGTGGATACCACAACCAAGGACATATATATCTCCATCAATTACTAGTGCATCACAGGCTTTATCTTTTTCATCCTGTCCGCCTAGACATATTAATTCTATTTTTGCCATTTTAAAATCTTTCTAATTTTTTCTAACTTTCTTGTTGATATAGAAATTAGGATCACTAATGAATAAGAAGTTTTCAATAATATTGAAACTGTGGTCAGCATTTCTTTCTAAATACTTAAGCGCAGTAAATATTGCAATCTTTTCTCTTATATTCTTCTTATTTTTAAAGATTCTTTCTCCGATACTTTTAAATCCAGTTCGGTATATGCTAGAAAACTCTTTAAAGTGTGGAGTAGCTCTATTTATATAGTATTTTCTATTTTGATTAGAACCTAAATGTAGATTACGATAAATTTCTTTTGAGAAATCGTATGATTCTCGCATTATACGACAAATGATCTTGTGACATTTATCACTAATGCTTTTTTGTTTTCTCAAAATATTAGCTACTCTATCAACAAAGTCTCCCATTCTTTCTAAGTCACGTATTGAACGAATAATTGCAATTTGATATCTTAAATGAGCAGCCCGAGGCATATCTTTCGATATGATTCAGCTAGCTTCATCAAGAATTTGTGCTTCATATTGATTTGATTTAATCTCGTTTTTATAAAGTCACTTATAGTTATCTTTAGTAAGTTTTTTAGTTTGTTTAAACTTACTATACAGATAATCTTGCGAATCTAATACGTGCTTATAAAATGCAAGAAACATTTGTCTTAAATGATTCTCAGACGTTTTTAACGTATCATAGTTAATTGCCATATTTGGCTCCTTTACTATGTTTTGATATTAAACTATTACTATCTTTTAGCTTTGTAAGATTTGTAGTTGTCACAGAATTGTTTTTCTGAAACACCATGTTTCTTAGCTAATCTCATATGGTTTAGCTTAATTAATAGCAATGCTGTAGTAATTATAAGTGCTATAGCATTTGCTAAGAATAGTGGTAAACCACTAGATAATCTAAGACCAACAGATGCAAAATGAGAAGGATCAGTATCAGTTAGAATACCAATTCCATTGATTGTAAAGCAAATATCTCCTAATTCCAATAAACATAACATTACCACTGATAGTCCTTCAGTATGTTTTGTTTTAATTACTTGAATTAATTGAGGCATTGTAAATACTGAAATACATACAGCTGCAATTAATCCAATTCAAAAATATCATTGTAAATCCATAATTTTCTCCTTTAATTAATAACATGAATTACTTGGGCAGTAACATTTAAAGATAGTGTTATATGTATTATAACCTATCTACCCAAGATGAAGTCTTTTGTTTTTGGCTCCTTTGGATCAGTAAACACTTTTCGTGTTGGTCCTGCTTCCAATATTCTTCCTTTATAGAAGAAGAAAATATTGTCAGAAACACGTTGTGCTTGTGATAAAGAGTGAGTAACTAATACAATTGTATATTTGCGTTTTAAAGATAGAATTAAGTTTTCAATCTTTGTTGTTGCAATTGGGTCTAACGCTGCAGTTGGTTGATCCATTAACAACACTTCTGGCTTTAAAGCAATAGCTCGAGCTATACATAGACGTTGTTGTTGCCCACCAGATAAACTTGTTCCATAATCAGATAGTTTATCTTTTACTTCTTGTCATAATGCTGCATCATCTAAAGCATCATGAACAATTTTATCTAGCGTTCTTTTATCTGTAATACCATGATTTCTTGGCCCATAAGCCACATTGTCATAAATACTCATTGGGAATGGTGTTGGTTCTTGTTGAATTGTTCCAACACGAGTTGTTAATTCTACTTGAGGAATATTTGGTGAATATAAGTTAGTTCCATTATAGAAGTAAATGTTACCACTAGTTCGAACATTGTTAAACATCACATTGTTCATTCGATTTAAACATCTTAAGAAAACAGTTTTTCCTGCACCATTAGGACCAATCAAGCAAGTTACTTTATTTTTTTCAATATTAACATCAACATCTTTCAAAGAATGAATTGAACCATATCAAACATTTCATTTTCTTATTTCATAAGAGTTTTTCTTTTGATTAAAATCTTTCTTTATAGCTAACAATTCATTTGCACGATTAACTTTATTTTGTTTTAAACTGTGCTTATCAGACTTAGTTAAATGACAACGACTAACAAGTTTTTTCAAACCTCTAGTGTTGTGATATTTATTGATTCTTTCTTCTTGTGTTAATTTTCTCTTTTTCATACTTGCTCCTTAAATGAAATTGTAGTTGTAATGTTGTCTTGTTTTTATCATTAAACTTTTAACTGCATTAATTGATTTTTGTTTAAAGTTTTGTTTCCTTTCCGATTCAATATCTAAAACAATATCACCACTTGCCTTCTTCTTTTTGTATTCAAAATATTTTGGAATAACAATATCAACAATAATTAAAATCAGAATAATTAGAATCAATGTTACAAATGCACATTCATACATAATGTTTTGCGCACTAACAATATTGTTTGAATTTATTTGTGAATAAATTCTAGTTGTTAATGTTTGTCCGGCAGACATTAATGAAATCTTGCTGCCTCCACTTAACCCAGCAGTTAAATATAGTGGCGCAGTTTCGGCTAGAACTCGTCCAATAGCTAATACAACACCAGTTAAGATATGTTGTGATGCTGCTGGTAAAACAACTTTTCGACATGTTTCTCATTTACCAACACCTAATGCATAACTTGCTTGTTTTACTTCTTCAGGTACAACTTGTAATGCTTGTAAGTTAGTTCGGGTAAATCCTGGTAAGATAACAAAGATTAGTGTTAATGCACCAGCAAATAATGATTTACCACTATTACCACCAGAACTAATACCAAGGATTTGCAAGAAGAAGATTAAACCAAACATACCATAGATAATTGATGGTGTAGCTCCTAAAGTATCAATGAAGAACATGAAACCGTTTTTCAATTTTCCTTCTTTCATGAATTCATTAATAAAGATCGCTACAGCTATAGAAATAACAAAGCCAATACCTACTGCAACAATTACAACTAATAAAGTATTAACAAATGCTTGACCTGTCGTATCACGACCAAATTGGAAAACAGTTTGACTTGGTGCAGTTACACCAATAATACCTTTTACTATTAAAGTAATAAACATTCATGCAACAAAAGCAAACATGAAAGCAAAGCAGAAGATTTCTCAGAATAATTTTCATCCTTCATAGAAATTAGAATTAGTACGAACTATTAAAGCACGTTGATTAAAATATTTTGGTAATGTTTTATCAACATTTGTTTCATTAACATGTACTGTGACTTTTTTCTTGTTTAAAATCTTGTTTCATAACTTACCAATTTGTCTTGGAATAAATTTAATTACATTGCCAATGGCATGGAACACTTTAGTATTTCTTGTAGTATTCTTTTCTCTAAAGAGAATCTTAACAATTGCATTTAGCAACATTACTACAATGAATAAGAATAATCCATAAACAAATAGTAATCCTTTTAAGTTGGCTGTGGCTGTTTCAGCAAACATATTACTTGCAATTAATCCACCAAGAGTTTTTAAATAACTCATTCATACAGCACCAAAACCATGACTAAAGACTTGGTTGAAGTTTTGGCTTTGTAAGATCATACTTACACCCATTGTTTCACCTAGTCCTCGAGCTAAGGCTGTAATAATAGCAACAATTACTTTACCTCTAATCTTCTTTTTGTAAACTTTATAAATAGCTCCAGTTTTAGTATTTCCCATTAACATTGGAGAAACAATAAAGGAATTATCAACTGAGTCTAAAGCCGATAGAGTTAATGAAACAACCGTTGGCATCATTAAGAATGCTAACATGAAAGATGTCGTAATCAAGT
>JAZLIV010000037.1:0-12774 GCA_045617545.1 Mycoplasmoidaceae bacterium
TTTGATTTCTTTTGCAAGCTTTAATCAAATTTTGGCTTGCATTTGTTGCTTTTTATTGGTTTGACTAGCAACCAAATGTTTGCGTGGCATTACTTAACTTCCTTTAGTACTAGTAGTAAAGTTTTTCATCACTCTTGAATAGATTTAACCTCAACCCTCTCAAGCGGTGAATGACAATCATACATTCTTGGTCCAACAGCAACTGAGTGGTTGTTTAGTTGTGGACTATTTGCAATTAAACCTGCCGGCTCAATACCACCTGGGTCTTTCGCAGGGAAAGTATATTTTCCAGAAATTTTTGTGTAACAATCACTCCATAATCGAACGATCTCAACGTTTTCAGGATGTTCTGTTAATCATGGAATGCAAGTTGTAAATTTTTGGAAATTTTTAAAACCAAAAATACTACCTAAATATCTTATCTTATCAAATTGATAATCTAGACCGTCGCCAAAGAAGCAACGCGGTAGCATTATTGTTTTTATAACATTGTTTTCAGTGTGTACAACTCCAACGTTTCCTGAAGCAAAAATGTGCTTCATTGTGATGTCCATACGTTCAACTCCAGTAGGAACATATGAATAAAATAGTAAAATCTTTTCAGTCTCGTCATAAGAGCAAGCTTTTTTTGCTTGCTTCTTAGCTGGTAGAATTGTAATTCTTCCTTCCTTGTCAAGACCTTGAGCTAATTGAATAGCTACACGTAATGAATGGTTTAAATGTTTTTTCAATTCAGGAACATCTTTTGGATTGATTTGAATTACAGCATCGACTTTACGTGGAATAGCATTCATTGCGTTTCCGCCATTAAGACTAATTAAGCTTAACTTACCATGGTCTTGTGTGAATGAATAAAGCGATTCACACAACAGTTTAATAGCATTATTTAAAGGGTTGTGAACAACTAATGCAGAGTGTCCACCGTCCAAGTGTGAAATTGTTATTGTATAAGTTTTTGTGTCCTTCTTAATTGGTTTTAAATTAAGTGGTCGATCACAGAATACACGGTATGCTCCATTACATGATGTATACATCTTTTCAGGAGATTCGATATCAAGATTAATTAGATGTTTTGCCTTAAATGATTTTTTTGGTATTGAACGCATGCAATAATCAACGTCCACCTCTTCTGTTACAGTTAAAAGCGCTTCAAGTGGTCCGTGTTGGTATTTGTTGCTCGTCATTATTTCCATAATAGCCGCAACACCTATACCATCATCAGCACCTAATGTCGTTCCATCACATTTAATATAACCATCTGTTGTATCATAGAAAGGTTTAATCGGAGTTGTATTAAGATCAATTTTAACATCAGCTCGCTTAGTTAAAACCATGTCCATATGTGCTTGAATTAAAATGATTGGTTTCTTTTCAAATCCTTTAGTTGCTGGTTTTCTTGCAAGAATGGCACCCGAACTAAATTGTTTAATTGAACAACCCGCTTTATTTAGCTCATGTTTCAACATGCTAGCTAAAGCAGCTTCATTATATGAACCATGCGGAATTGAACAGATTTTCTTAAATCATGCCATTAATGGTTTTGGTTCTAAATTTTGTATATCATATTTTCTTGCCATATTGTTCTCCTATTGATCTAATTTTGATAATGTCATTTTCAATACTTTTCAAAATTTAATTGTGTCTGGTACAGAAATACCTTCAGATGGGGAATGACAATTGTTTAATGTGGTGTTAACACAAATAGTATTTGCTGTCATTGATGGGTTTTTTAAACAAACCGCTGCAATTTCCAAACCACCAGCGCACATTGTCTTACCTAACTGTTTACCAACAATTTTTTCATAACATTCTGCATAAACATCAGCACAGTAATTGTTTTTGATGTCATTCATAAATGCCGATACTTGACAGTCTTGAGTAAAATGCTTAAATCCTAATAATTCACCTAGAGTTCTAATTTTACGAATGGTTCTTTGAATTTCACCATTAATAAAACTTCTTACTTTAAAATCAATTTTTAAGTTGTCACCTTCGGTGTTAACATAACCAACATTTGATGATGAAAACATTAATTCAGAGTTTTTTGTTTGCGTAAATACTTTGTTTGGTGCAAGCATAGCAAATAAAATAATTCGTTTCGATGTGTCAAAGGAATATGCCTTTTTAGGTGGGTCAATTCGATCAAATTCTAGATATGCCTCATCTTCAAAACCTTGAGCAACACGTTTTGCTATTAATAATTGGTTAGCTAAAAAACGTTTAAACTTTTCAAATAGTTTTGGTTCCATATTCACTTCCAAAATACCATATACAGGAAGAGAGTTGTTAACTGGACCACCTTCAAATTTAGAAATTGTAAATTCAGCTTCATTTAATCAGCCAAAATCATACGCACATTGAGCAAGGAATTGAATCGAGTTAATGTGTGGTCGAGAAATATTAATACCAGAGTGTCCGCCTCTTAAACTTCCTAACAACACAGAATAAGAGTGAGTTGCCTTATTGTCAATTTGTTCAATTGGACAAACAAACTTAGCAGTAGAGCATCCAGCTCCACCATAAATAAGTGAATCAAAAGATTCAGCATCCACATTGATATAGTGTTTTGCCACAATATCCCCAGACTGTAAATCATTTAAAATACATGTACCAGCTTGGTCTTCTTCATTAACAGTAAATAAATGTTGAAGTGGTCCATGAACTATTGAAGGGTTGCTTATAATTGCTAATTGAGCCGCTACGCCAATACCATCATCACCACCTAATGATGTTTCAAAAGCTCTAATTTGTCCTGTTTCAGTATCATAATATGGTTCAATTGGATCTTTTAACAAATCCTTTGTGCTTTTTTCGTCTTTAGCTAAAACCATATCCATGTGTGATTGTAGTAGTACTACAGGTCAATCTTCACAACCTTTGGTTGCTTTTTGATTTGCTAAAATCATTCCTGATGGATAAACTTTTACATCACATCCAAAGTTCTTACATTGTTCAGCTAATCATTTGGACATTGCTTCTTCATGATAAGAACCGTGAGGAATAGCACAAATTTTCTTGAATCAAGACATCACTTCTTTTGGTTCAATTTTCTCTATATCTCTAATTTCCATAATTCCCTCCTAGTTGGCGGTATTTATATTATTATAAAAAATAAAAGTATTCAAAGAATACTTTTATCTCTAATTTTTTGTTAGTTATTAGAACATACTTCCAGGTAACATTGTTCCGATTGATAAGAATCCAAGACCTACAACTAATAAGATAACAATTTGTTTTCAAGCTGATTTGTAGTAATCACCAATATCGATCTTACTTACTTCCAAGAATGGTAATAACATACCAGCAGGAGTAATGATGTTCATTCAACCCATTGCACTAGCAAATGTAGTTACTGAACCTGATAATGAGATTGTTCCAGCTTGAGTTACAGCTGATCCAATAATTGGCATCATTGCTGATGATAATCCAGATGATGATGGAATGAAGATTGTTAATAACGAAATAACAATGAAGATCATTACCATTGCACCAACAGCTGGCATTACACGTAATGCAGAGCCTAGGGCTTCACCAATTCTATCATTCAATCCTGAACTGGATAATGTGATTGCTAAACCTTTACCAACTGCAAGAATGAAGGCAACTCCAATAAATTCTTGGCAACCTTTAATTAAAGTTCCCATGAAGTGGCCAACACCCTTTCAGTTAATAACACCAATAATTACTGATGCTATTAGGAATAACATACCTGCTTCAACCATTCCTCAACTTCCTAATGGAGCAATTGTTGTAATGAATGGGAAGTAGTTACCTAATCATGTTGAAACATCATTAAAGCCTGTTCAACCTGTAATTTTATATCAGTCAACAAAACCAATAATTAACATTAAGAATGCAATACCAAACACAATAAGTGTTCATTTACGTTTTTGTGTCATTGGTGGTAATGCATCTTTATCAAATGTATATTTTTCTTTGAATTGTTGTTCAGACATATATACAACTGATTTTTGTGGATTTTTCTTTACTTTCTTCGCATAGAAAATTGTACAAAGAATTGTTGTAAGAGTTAGAACAACAAACATGATTAATCTTCATGTAATACCATCCATCATTGGTATACCAGCAGCATCTGATGCAATACCAACTAATACAGGGTTTACGGTTGATCCCATAACACCTACACCAGCTGAACAGAAAACAACTATGAATCCTGTCATTGAATCAAATCCTGCAGCATACATGATTGGAATTACTACCAAGAATAATGGTAGCAATTGTTCACACATATTAAATGTTGATCCACAAATTGCCAAGATAAACATTAGGATTGGGATTAGAATAATTTCCTTTCCTTTCATTTTCTTTAGCAATGCGCCAACACCTGCTTCGATTGCACGCGTGTCATTAACTAATGTCATTGCACCGTTAAATAGTAATAGGAATATTGCAATTCCTGCTACACCATTAACAAACGTGCCAGTACTGTCTTTATAACCAGCAAATCCACGAAGTGGGTTTAAGAAAATATCAATCAAACCAGGTACTGCTTGTCCTTTATTAGGATCAGGGGTAATAATACCACCTACATATAAAAGCCAAATTACAAATACCGCCCCAACCATTGCTGCAAAGATAATGATTACCGAACCTGGTAAAAACATCTTTGGTTTTTTGAAATTAGGGTTTTCTTTTAATTTTAAGGCATAAGATAGCTTGTTCTCTTTATGCTTTCAGATTTTATCAAATACAATACCTAAAATCGGTACTCAGAAAAATCATTTAGTCAAATTAGAGAAATGCTCTTCTAGAGGTTCTTCTCCTCTGTAAGTAAGAAGCAATGAGTAGGTTAAGCCACCTGCCAACCCAGCTACTAATACTAAGGTTGATACAACAATGTTTCCAATAATTTTACCTTTATCAGAAAAATTATCCGTTAAGGTTGTAGACAATATTAACATTGCCAAACCTAATGTTAGAAACAAATTGAATACAAAGAATTTGTTTATAAATCTTTTAAGCGGTCATTTAACCCGTTCAGGCTTATTACTTAATGTTTTAACTTTTTTGGTTTTCATTAATAATACCTAAATTTTTTAAATGGTGCTCGAAAAGGGACTTGAACCCATAAGAAGTTACCTTCAATAGATTTTGAGTCTATCGCGTCTGCCATTCCGCCACTCGAGCATTTATTTTTTGTGGCTTAATAAATTACTAAGTTAAAAATCGATTTTTATTGCGCAAAAACTTATTAACTTGCAATCTATCTATTATTTATTATATAAATAATATACTATATGAAGAATATATTTTTGTACGACGTACACACTCATACTAACATGGAACCAATGTTAAAAGATTTAGAAAACATTGTTTCTATTTGTAAAGATAAAAATGTTGTTTGAAATGCTGTTGGAACAAATGTTGAAGATTCAATTGTTGCCATCGAACAAGCAAAAAAATATCCTGGGCAAATTTTTGCAACAGTCGGTATTCATCCTGATAATTGTAAAGAGTTATCAGATATAGATAAATTAGAAAAACTTTATTTAGAAAATAAAGATGTGGTCGTTGCTTGGGGCGAAATTGGTTTAGATTATCATTATGAAAAGTATGATAAAGAAAAACAAATTTTATTTTTTAAGAAACAATTAGAAATAGTTAATAAATATGATCTTCCAGTTTGCATTCATGTTAGGTTAGCAGAACAAGATTGTTTTGAAATACTAAAAATGGTGAAAAACCCAAACAAAGTATGGATTCATTGCTTTGCAATGGGACCTGACTGAGCTAAAAAGTATATTGATGCTGGTTATATTATTTCTATTCCAGGAATAGTTACATTTAAAAATGCTAAACCTCTACAAGAAGCATTAAAAGTTATTCCATTAGATAAAATGATGGTTGAAACAGATGGGCCTTGATTAGCTCCGGTTCCTTTCCGTGGTAAAACAAATTACCCACATTATGTTCAATTTGTTGCAGAAGATATAGCTAATAGATTGCAAATTTCTAAAGAAGAGTTAATTAAAAAAGTAACAGCTAATGCTGTTAACTTCTTTGGAATTAAATAAATTTTTTTATTTCTCTTTGTGCGTCTTTTTTCTTTTTGGTTTCACGCTTATCTGCTGCATTTTTTCTTTTAGCGATAGCAATAGTTAATTTAATTTTTCCGTGTTCTAAGTGGATATTCAAAGGAATAACGGTTTCTTTAAATTTTTTGATATGGTTTTGTATTTTAAGAATTTCATTCTTATGCAATAATAGTTTTCTTGTTCTAGTTGCATCATCACCTTTTAAATTTGATTGTCTTCAAGGAGTAACGTGCATATTAATAATAAAAGCTTCGTTATTTCTAAAAGTAATGAATGATTCATCAAGATTTGCTTGTGATTGAATTATTGACTTGACTTCAGCACCTAATAAAGCAATACCACATTCATATTTATCTGCGATATTGTAATTGAATAATGCTTTTTTATTGTTTACAAGAATTTTCATAATTAAATTCTTCTTACAACCTCAAACTCAATCTTTCTGTCAGCCATACTAGAAGAAATACACTTTGCTCTAAATCTAGTGCCTAACGTAATAATCTTATTCGATTGTTTTCCAATTAATTGGAAATTTTTCTCATCATAGATATAAAAATCATCTTTTAAATTAGCTAATTTTATCAAACCTTCAATCGTGTTAGGCAATTCAACAAAACAACCAAATTTTGTGACAGCTGTAACTCTTACATCAAATTCTTCTCCAACATGATCTTTCATATATTGAGCAAACTTTAGAGCATTAACGTCTCTTTCAGTTTGAATAGCTCTTAATTCAGCTTCATTAGATTTGTCACAATATTCTTTTAATGATTCTACTAATTTCCTACGATCATCATCGGTATATGCTTTTCTATTGAAAAGATACATTCAATAAATACGATGAACTACTAAATCTGGATATCGTCTAATTGGTGAAGTAAAGTGTGTATAGTTTTTACTTGCCAAACCAAAGTGACCAATATTTTTAGTATCATATTCTGCTTTGGCCATTGTTCTTAACATTAATATACTAACTAAATCTAAGTTAGGATTATCAGCATTATTGATTAATCAATTAGACATTGATTTAGGTGTAATTGATAAATCACCAGCAGGAAGTTTAAAGTTTAAGTTCTTTGCTTCAACTTTAAACATTTCTACTCTTTCAGATTTAGGTTCACCATGAACTCTGAAAACAAATGGTCATTTAACTTTAAGTGCTTCAATTGTTACTGCTTCATTAGCTGCAACCATGAAGTCCTCAATCATTGATTGAGCTGTTCCAGTCTCTCTTAATTTAATTTCAATTGGTTCACACTTTTCATTAACAATAATTTTTACTTCAGGGATTTGTAATTCTACATAACCACGATTCTTCTTCATGTTATATAAAATATCATGAAGTTGTTTTGAAACCAATAACATCTTCTTGATTTCAGGTGTATCTTTTTCTAATTTGTCTTTTCCATCAAAGAATGCATTAACTTCATCATAACTAAATCTACGGTGTGACTTAATGATTGATGGATAAGTCTTAATATCTAAGAAAGATCCTTTCTTATCAATAATCATTTCACAAGTCAGTGCTAATCTTTCAACATTAGGATTTAAAGAACACAAATCATCAGACAGATTATGTGGAAGCATTGGAATAACACGATCAACTAAATAAGTTGAACAACCACGTTTTAATGCTTCTAAATCTAAACATGAATTCATTTTCACATAGTGACTTACATCAGCAATAGAAACATATAAATGATATGTACCATCTTCTAATTGTTCACAATATACAGCATCATCAAAATCTTTTGATGTTGCTGGGTCGATTGTAACAATATCTAAATGTGTTAGATCTTTTCTTAATGCTTTTTCTTGTTCATTGATATCTAACTTTAATTGGTTAGCATATTCAATAACTTCTTCAGGAAATTCAGGTTCTATACCATTGTCATAGACAATTGATAAAATGTCTGTCCCAACATCATTTATGTGACCAATAATTTTAGCAACTTTGCAAATTGCTTCCGTGTCAGTAAACTTACTAACAGTAAATAAAAATTTAGTTCCGTTTGTTAATCCTGTTGTATCTTCCAATTTAACTGGTAAGTACATTTTCTTATCATCTGTTTCAACTTGATAATGTTCACCATCTGATTTAAAGCAACCTACATAGAAACCTTTTGCATGATTAAGTACTTTTAGTACTTTCGCATCCTTTAAAGTTCTATCTGCTGCTTGTTCCATTTTCAATAAAGCAAATTCAATAGTATCACCATCAAGTGCACCATTTAAGTTTGTTTTGTGAACAAAATAACCCGAATCTTCTTTACCTTCTTCAGTAATAAACCCCGCCAACTTAGAATTAATTCTAATAACACCTTTGTAGATCTTAGACATATCTACATCAGCTTTAGGATAGCCTAATACTAATTTACCATTTCTTAATTTAACAAGTTGCGCAGAATTAATTAATGATTGGATATTTTTGAAAAAAATATTTTTATCAACACCAGGTTCTTTATTAGAAAGCTTACGTAAAATAATTCCAATTGGAATTGGTCTCTTGCCTTCTTTTGATACGATTTCTAAAATCTGTTTGTAATAATCAGGTTTTTTGTTTTGCATTTTACTTAATAAATAATAATGCAATACCTAATCCTAATAATACAAGTGTTATAAGAAACATTATGATTTGTAAAATTTTTACAAATCCTCTGTCTTTAGTTTTCTTGAATAGTTCAAGATCTTGGCCAGCTTGTGCATTTAGCCCAGCTCCTGTACCACTTCCAGATAATAATAGCCCTACTAGTAGTGCTATTCCACCAAACACAAACATTACTATTGCAATGGGAGTCATTATTAATCCTTTTCTTAAATGTATATATATTATACATATTAATTAAAAAAGAACTATATAGTTCTTTTTCTTTTCTTGGCAAAATAGGTTCCGTTATTGTCAGTAATGTATTGTTTTAAGTGAGTTATTAAGGGAATATAGTGGTCTTCATATTTATCCATCTTATCATACTCATCTTTGAAAAGATGGTAAACGAGTTTAGAAAATTCTAAACTAAATTGATGTCCACCTAATTGATCAAAACATTGGCCACATAATAAACCATGTTTTTCAAAAGAAATAGTTTTAATGTGATGGTTGTGACAAACAACACAATCTTGAACATGTAGATCAATGCCTGTTAATTTACAATAGTTTCTTAAAACTATTAATTCAGCTTTTGCATCATTAATTTGTTTATCTAAAACTATTTTTCTCATTGCTTCATAAAATTTAAAATTATGAACGTTAGGGTAAATAAGTTGTTCAGCTAACGAGTTTAAGGTAATTAGACTTTGTCTAAAGTTTGGCCATTGCACTTTTTCAATAGCATTAATCTTCATTAACTTTGATACTTTATCTTCATTTCTTGCCAAAAAGAATTGAAACTCACAATAATTGCCAAGTTGCATGTGTCTAGCGTTATGACTTTCAATTTTTTTGGTCCCCTGTGCTAAACATACAAATTTGTTACCAAATTCATTTATAAAAGTAATGATTTCATCAAATGTTTGAAAATCACTTCTTGCAATTAAATATCCTTTGGTAATTATTTCTGACATACTTATTTTTTAAAATAACCTACAGATGAAAGAAACTGTTCATCGTTTCTTCAGTCTTCTTTAACTTTAACAAATAGTTTCAACATAATTCGACAATCAAAGAACTTTAAAAGTTCTTGTCTTGCTTTGGAACCAATAAGTTTAATCATTTTACCACCAGCACCAATAACAATTGGTTTTTGACTTTCCTTTTCAACAACCAAAGAACAGTCAATGGTAAATAAGTTTTGTTCTTTATCAAAGTTTTTACTGTCAACAGTAACAGCTAATGAATGTGGAACTTCTTGCTTTAAACAAAACAATGCTTGTTCACGAATTATTTCTTTTATTAAGAAATCATCACTCATGTCATTGGGCTCAAACAAACCATCTTGTGGTGCAATATCATATATAAAGGAAACAACATTGTTTACATCTTGTGTTGAATTGTTATCAATAAACATTTTATGCTTAACATGGCTTAAACCATATAGATTTAACTTTTGTTCAATGTTTACATCTTTAACTAAATCTTTATGTGTGAAAATAACAATAAAGTCTTTGACTTTATAGCTATTGATTACATCAATTAAAATTTTGTTGCCTTCGATATTATCTTTTGATCCATCTATTAATAATAGAACGATATCTGATTGTTTAAATGTTTGTTTAACTTGTGAATTTAAAAAACTATCCAATTTGTTTTTTGGCTCATGAAAACCTGGCGTATCTGTAAAACAGATGCGGATACGATTATCTTCATAAACAGATTTGATTTGGTTTCGTGTTGTTTGCGGTTTGTAGCTAACAATAGCTACTTTTTGTTTCATTACTTTATTTAAGAATGTAGATTTCCCAGCATTTGGTAAACCAACTATTGCAACAGTGCATTGTTTCTTCATACTACAAAACCTTAGACATTATCTTTTTAGATAATGACATCATTTCTTTTTCATCTTTAGTGTTTGTATGATCAAAACCTAAAAGATGTAATAAACCATGGGTAAATAAGAAGCACAATTCTCTTTTAAGAGAATGATTGTATTCTCTGGCTTGTTTCTTAGCTTGTTCTAGACAAATATAAACTTCACCAAGCAAAGGCACATATAAGTCTTTACTATCTCTATTAGCAAAGCTAATAACGTCTGTGACTTTGTCTTTATTTCTATATTTCTTATTAATATGCTTGATAGTTTTACTATCAACGATGTTTACATCAAACACTAAGTTCTCACACATCTTTAATTGTTTGTATGCGACTGAACAAATCTTATCAAAGCAAGCTTTGATATTTCTTTCATTTAGTTTTCCATACAAACGATATTTAATCATTATTTAACTCTTTTGTTTTCAACAACAGTATTATAAACAAGTGATGCTTGTAAATCTAATTCTCTTGCTACTTGCTTAGCGGCTTGTTTTAAACTTAATCCACTTTTTATAAGTTGATTAACTTTGTTAATAACTTCTTCTTTTGAAAAGAATGATGGTTTAACTAATTTATCCTTTTGCACAATAACTACAAATTCACCTTTATCAACAATATCATTAATGATATCATTGTACTTACCACGATATATAGTTTCATTTAACTTTGTTAATTCACGACACACAACAAAGTATGGATCATTAAATACTTCGTATATATCTTTAAGTGATTGTTTAATGCGATGAACTGATTCGAAAAAAATAATTGGAACATTAATAGAACATAGTTCTTTTAATTTCTCAACTCTTTGGTTTTTACTAGCTGGTAAAAATCCATTGAAATAAAAATTGTTTAGATTAATACCTGATACTACTACAGAATGTAGTAGTGAGCTTGGACCATTTAAAATTTCAACTGCAATACCGTTTTCATAACACTTGTTTACAAGTGCATATCCCGGATCTGATAAACAAGGATAGCCTGCATCTGAACATAGAATAGTCTTCTTGCTCTTAATTTTATTAAGAGCTAATTTAACTTTTTCATTTTCATTAAACTTTTGATAACTAATTAATTCTTTACCATGAATATCTAATTTTGCTAACAACTTACTAGTGACTCTAGTGTCTTCACATAATATACATTCGCAATCCTTTAGAGCTTTAATAGCTCTAAAAGTTATCTCATCCAAATTACCTATTGGTGTAGCCAATATTTGTAATTTAATTTTTGCTTCTGGTACTTTAACTATCATAAGTGTTAATATTATTTTATAATATTAAAAGCGTTTAGAGGTAATAACTATGAACATGAATCAAATAATGGCTCAAGCTCAAAAATTGCAAAAAGAAATGCAAAAGAAACTTGAAGAACTATATAAACAAGATTTCACATACGATTACCAAAATGGTTCTGTAATGGTTACCATTTATGGTAATGGAGTAATCAAATCTATTGAAATCAATAAAACACTTATTGATCCAGAAGATCCTATTACTTTACAAGAAATGGTTACCGAAGCCATTAATTCAGCCTCTGAACAAGTAAAAGCTAAAGCTGAAGAAATCCAAAACTCAATGATGCCTTCAGGCATGGGTGGTCTATTTTAATGAAACCAAAAGAATTTGAATATTTAGTTGATGCCATAAAATCGCTTCCATCAGTTGGCAGCAAGGCCGCAGAACGCATTGCTTACCATCTAATTCACGCAGAACAATCTTACGTGGATGAATTTATTAAACGCATCTCTAACGCGAAGAATTCAATTAAATTTTGTAAACAGTGTGGAAACTTTGCTCTAGATGATCTTTGTCCTATATGTTCTAATCCTGAGCGCGATAATACTAAATTATGTATAGTCAATAGTATTGATGAACTAAATAAAATAGAAGCAACAGGATGCTTTAATGGAATCTATTTTATTCTTAATGATGAAATCAATGTTAAAGCTAAAAAGAAAATTGATCAAGAGATCATTAAGAAATTAATGAACTACTGTGCTACCAAAGATTTCAAAGAGGCTATCATTGCTACCAACTTAACAATCAATGGCGAGGCAACAAACATTTATCTAAATAAATTATTAAAAGATATATTACCCGCGTGCGCAACATATAAATTAGCTATTGGTCTTCCAGTCAACTCGGCTTTAGATTATGCTGATGAAAATACTTTGAAGTATGCCATCAAAAACAAAACCAGGATTTAGTTCCTGGCTTTTTATATACTACTATATAAGACCACTAATTA
>JAZLIV010000038.1:0-2066 GCA_045617545.1 Mycoplasmoidaceae bacterium
TGATAAACCACAAGGTTGAACAAGCAACGATGTTGTTGCTAAGATCCGTAATGCTTGTCATTACAAAAAAGTTGGTCATGCTGGTACGTTAGATCCAATGGCCACGGGTTTATTAGTAATTGGATATGATGAAGGTACTCACCTTTTAGGTGAATTGACTTTACAAGATAAACAATACCAAACAACAATTAAATTTGGAATTAGAACAGACACTGGTGACAAAACTGGAACAGTGATTGAAAAATGTAGAGTTAAATTAAATATTAAACAAGTAAAGCAAGCTTTAGCTAGTTTTGTTGACCAAGATTACTTACAACGGCCACATCCATATTCTGCCATTAAAGTAAATGGTAAGAAAGCATATGAATATGCTAGAGAAGGAATGCCATTAACATTAGAACCAAGGTTAGTAAGAATCAATGGATTTAGAATTGTGGATTTTAAACCAAATAAACAAGAACTTAAAATCACAATTAATGTAACCAAAGGTTTTTATGTTCGTTCATTTGCAGAAGACTTAGCAGCAAAACTAAATACAGTTGCCCACATTACTACTTTAGTAAGAACTAAATGTGGTGATTTTAAATTAAAAAATGCTTATACTTTAATTGATTATCTAAATAAATATGGCTACAAGAGTTAGAAGTATTGACACAGAAAATATTAAGGCTTCACCATATCCATTAATCATTGGTTATTTTGGTTGCATTCATGTTATGCATGAAAGATTGCTATCTAAGCACCATCCCTTTAATGTTTTAACTTTTTCAGATTTTGGTGCGCGACTAGATACACAAATTTATACGATCAAAGATCGTTTAAACAATATTTCTAAATTTTTACCTGACAACATTTATGTCTTTGACATAGTTAAAAATAATTTATCTGCTGAAAACTTTGTGAACCAAGTTCTTAAAAAAATTAACCCAAGCAAAATTGTCGTTGGTGGGGATTTTAAATTTGGCTATGATCACAAAGATGTAGAATACCTAAAGAAATTCTTTAATGTTGATGTTATTTCTTATAACTCACAAGTGTCTACGACACTAATCTATCAAATGATTCAAGACAAAAAGGTAGAAGAGGCAAATGCTTTGATGTTTTTCCCATACTACTACAAATCAAAATGAATTGAAGGAAAACAAAATGGACGTAAGATCGGAATCAATACAATCAACTTATTAGTTGATCATAAATGTATTTTACCTGAAGGGTCATATATCGCTAAATTACATTTAGGTAAAACAACTTTCCATGCTGTTGCTTTTTATGGACAAAGTAAAACATTTGGAGTTAGCCAACCAACATTAGAGGTTCATGTTTTTAATAAGGTAATCTTTCCAAGATTCCTAGTGCCTTTATCTATCAAAAATAATGTTAAGGTTGAGTTTTTCAAATATCTCCGTCCAAATGGACAATTTACCCAAAAAGAAGATCTTGTTACAGCAATAAAAAACGATATTCAAATGGCTAAAGATTATTTTGCACATAATAAATAATATAATTATTTAAATGTTCAAAGATAAACAACAAACATTTTTAAAATTAGAAAAAGTTTGTTTTGGTTATAAACCAAAACAAATTATTTTAGATAATGTGTCACTTTCAATTAAAAAAGGACAACATGTTTGTATTGTTGGAGCTAATGGTTGCGGCAAGTCTACATTAGTAAAACTAATGGTAGGATTACTTAAACCAAAATCAGGTAAAATTATTTTTAAAAATAATTTAATGAGCAAAGAAAATATAAAAAACTTAAAGTATTCCTCTGGAATAATTTTTGAAGACCCTAATAGTCAATTTGTTGGTTTAACAGTTCAAGATGAAATTGCTTTTGGTTTAGAAAATAAACTTGTTCCTAGAAATAAAATGCAAAGCATTATTGACCAAACTGCACGTGATGTTGGTATCATAGATTTATTAAAATCTGGAACAAAAGATTTATCAGGCGGACAAAAACAACTAGTTGCTATAGCATCAGTATTAGCAATGAATCCTGAATTAATTGTTTTTGACGAAGTCAATAGTATGCTTGATGCGACATCAAGAAATAAAATGAACAGAAT
>JAZLIV010000039.1:0-5832 GCA_045617545.1 Mycoplasmoidaceae bacterium
AAAAAGAGGGTTTTATCCCTCTTTTTTTGAAAGTTTAAAATTAACTATTTCTTAAGTTGGTTGCTTACAATTTTTGCAAGTGTGAACATGCTAACTTGTCTCTTACCATTGAATAATGGTTTAAGTTTTGCATCAGCATTGATCATTCTTTTATTTTTCTTGTCTTGCAATTTGTGTTTTTTAATGTAAGCTCAAATCTTTTTAACAGCTTGAGGTCTTGTAACCTTACCAGCTCCGATAACAGCAGCTAATTTAGCTGTTGGCGTTAATTTTAATTCAGTAATACTTTTTCCCATAAGGATCCTTTCTTAATCATTATATACAAATATACACCTAATCCTTATCTTTTATTGCTCTTAAATATATAATCAAATTAAGAGTATATGTTAATCAAATCTTTTAAGATAAATCATAAGAAATTAAAACCAGGGATTTATTTGCATGAAATTAAGAGAATAGATAATGCTTACATTACCACTTTTGACCTACGTTTTAAAAGACCTAATCAAGGCAAATATCTATCGAATGTAGCAATGCATTCGTTAGAACACTTAATTGCCACTTTTTATACAAAAAACTACAAGGAAAAGATCTATTTTGGCCCAATGGGCTGTCAAACAGGATTTTATTTAGTTGTTGGTGGTAAAAAAGACCTAAAATGATTAGAACAAACATTAGTTAAACTTAATAAATTTATCACCAAATCTTCATCTGTTCCTGGTGCAAATGCCCTTAGTTGTGGAAACTATAAAACATTAAGTATTTCAGTCGCTAAAAAAGCTTGAACTGAATGATATGGTAAACGCCAATTTTGAGGCAAAAAATATTAATAAGAAAAAGATAAAATATGTATTTTATATTTTAATTTATTTATATGTATAATATAAATACTAATCAATGTAAGGATTTTTATGACACAAGAAAATATAGATGAAATTAAGGCTGAAGCTTTAAAAGAATTTGAGTTGCTTTCCAAGATTTATCGTCCTAGTTTCCAAACAAGAAAAATATGTGATTATCTTAAAAACCGTGTAAAGGAATTAAACCCTAACATCGAGGTTTTTGAAGACGAATATCGTGCTAACTTAATTGACGATTCAAATCTTGCTGAAAATAGTTCAGGAAATATTTGATTTGATATTCCGGCTAATGATCCATTATTAGAAAAGAACCAACCAATTATTCTTCAAGCACACATGGATATGGTTATTTCTTTTAAATCAGCTGAAGCACAAAAAAGTATCGAAACTAATGGTGTTGAACTAGAATACCATAACAATGGTACCCTAACATCACGTGGTCAACAAACAACACTTGGTGCTGATGATGGTATCGGTATTGGTTTTATGTTAGCTATTTTAAAAAGCCAAACATATAAACACGGCCGTATTAGATGTATTATCACAACTGATGAAGAAGTTGGAATGTGTGGTATTACATATTTAGGTTTGAAAGTAACTGGAGAAAAAGGTGGTCCAGTTTTAAACCACAATTACTTAATTAACATCGATACTTTAACTGATGGAGAAATTGCTACATCAACATTAGGTGCTGTCATTACACAATTCTCTTACCCAACAGATGTTGATGCTAAACCACTAGAATCAGTTAATAACATTTACACACTAAGAGTAACTGGTTTAAATGGTGGTCATGATGGTCTAGATATTGAAAAACATGCTTCTGCCGTATGGTTAGTAGCAGAAATGATCAAAGATCTTGCTGTTATTCCAGACTTTAGATTAATTGAATTTTTATCACCTGACTGTGAATTCCAAAACGTTATTCAAAAACATGCTTTTGCAACTTTCTCATGTTCAAAACCATTTGACGATATTGAAGATAACATTAATGTTATTTTAAATATGTTTAAACGTGATTATCCTGAAGAAACAGGAGTTAAAGTAACACTTGAACCAGCAAACCTTCCTGAAAATGCAGAAATTAAACCTTACTCTCATGAAGTTAGTTTATCAATTGTAAAATTATTAAACAAATTACCTCATGGTATTGTTAGTTGAAAAGATAAAGCATCAGGCTGATTAGAATCTTGTGGTAACATGGGGCCAATCTATTTAAAACATGATGAATCAGAAAAAGATGGCAAGCTAGTTTGAGATAATCCATCATTCATGATGAAAGCTCACTTTAGAAGTTGTAACAATGAAGAAATTGAAAAATCAGTAGAACGTAATAAAGCATTAGCAAAAGAATGTTTAGGAAATGATGATTTAGATTACTTCCAACTAAAAATGATAATGTATGGTTGAGGAGGAGATGAAGATCCTGCTTTCTTAAATATTGCTAAAAAAGCCTTTGAAGAACGTGGTGTTAAATGATATACATGTAACCGTCGTTGTGGTCTTGAAGTTTCATGATTCAAATTCTTTAACAAAGATATTAGCATGATTTCAATTGGCCCAGAGTGTCACGACCTACATGAATGTAATGAAACATTGTATACTGAAACTCTTGATAACGCTATTGCTGTAATACTAACTTGTATTGACAAAATGAGAGTTATTCAACATAAAACACCAAGTTCTGAAAAAAATGTCTAACAAATTAAATAATCTCTTTTAAGAGATTATTTTTTATAATAACATTATGATTTATAAACTTCAACCCATATTAAAACATCGGTTATGAGGTGGTAATAAATTGCCACAAATTTATCATCAATCATCAAATGATAAAATTGGTGAAGCATGGATTTTATCTTGTATTGATAACGATAATAGCCCAATTGATGAAGAAACAACATTATTGGATATATTTAAAAAAGATCCAAGTATTGTAGGTAAAAATTATCAAGGTAATTTTCCATTATTAATTAAATTGATTGATGCCCAAGACGATTTATCAATTCAAGTTCATCCATCAATCAAAACAGAGTTTTGACATATTTTAAATACAACACCATCAAAACTATACATGGGGTTTAATACTGATACCAACAAACAAGAAATTCAAACATTATTACAACAAGGTAAGATTACATCTGTCTTAAATCACTTTGATGTCAAACAAAATGATTCTTATTTAATTAATCCAGGAACAATTCATGCAATAGGCAAAGGAACATTTCTAATTGAAATTCAACAAAGTGCTGATGTAACTTATCGTCTATATGATTACAATCGAGTTGATCAAGATAATAAACATCGTCCATTACATATTGACCAAGCCCTTGATTGTATTGACTATAAAAAATTGGAAATAAACCAAACAAACAATGACACACATTTAGTTAATTGTCCATTCTTTAATGTTTATAAACATTACATAACAGATAAATTAACATTAAATGCAAACGATCAATCATTTCATGCAGTTGTCATATTAGAAGGTTCAGGAAAAGTCAAAACTAATGATCAAGCCATGGCATTTGAACCATATGACACATTCTTTATTCCTGCTGGAACTGGCACATATGAAATAGATGGTTGTGCAACCATTATTCAAGTCACTCTTTAAAATTTAAGATTTTTTATTACTAAACTTTGTTTAGTAATAATTTGTTATAATAAGACAACTATGAAAATAACCGATTTATTAACTATAGATACGATAGATCTTGAAGTTAAAGCCACAAATAAAACAGACATAATTAAACAAGCTGTTCAATTAATGGCTAAATCAGGAGTGATAGATAACCTTCAAACCTATGAACAAGGGATTTTTGATCGAGAAAAACAATCATCAACTGGTGTTGGTGAAGGAATAGCTATACCTCACTGTAAATCAGAGGTTGTTAAACGCCCACACTTAGCCGCAATGGTAATTCGTGATGGTGTCGACTTTGAATCATTAGATGGTGAAAAAGTTTATTTATTATTCATGATTGCTGCTCCAATGAGTCAAGATAATATTCATCTTGACGTGTTGGCAAGATTGTCAACAATGCTAATGCAAGAAAACTTCAAAAGAAATTTACTTGCATGTAAAACAAAAGAAGAATTTTTAAAAGTTATTAATGAAGCAGAACAAATCAGAAAAGAAGAAGAAAAAATAGCTTCTGGTCCAAAATATCCAAGAATTTTGGCAGTAACATCTTGCCCAACTGGTATTGCTCACACATATATGGCCAAGGAAGCTTTAGAAAAAGCTGCCAAGGAATTAAATATTACCATTAAAGTTGAAACTAATGGTGCTTCAGGAACAAAAAATGCTTTAACACCTGAAGAAATTGAACATGCTGATTCTATCATTGTTGCCGCTGATGCTTTTGTGGAAATGGAGCGTTTTGCTGGTAAAAGATTAGCCCAATGCTCAACATCACATGTTATTCATCATCCAAAAGAGATGATTAATGCAATGTTAGGTCCATCGGTTCCAATTTATAAACCTAATAAAGCAACAAAATTAGCACAAACATCTAAAGATGTGAAGTTTAATGCCACAACAACTAAATCTGGTAAAGCACATATTATTTATCGTCATTTAATGTCTGGTATTAGTCACATGATACCGTTTGTTGTTGCTGGTGGTATCTTATTAGCAATTGCATATTTAATTGATTCAATTGCTGGTGTTAATCCAGGTTCATTATCTCCTGAAGGAATACCTGACTTTGGTAGTCATACGATTGTTGCCCAAATCTTTCATATTCTCGGTGCAGATATTGCTTTAGGATTAATGTTTCCAATAGTTGGTGGTTTTATTGCCTATTCAATTGCCGGGCGGCCTGGTATTGTTGCCGGATTTGTTGGTGGTTTTGCTGCTACTGTAGGAAAGTTCTCATTATTATATTTCTTAGCTATTGCAGGAATAGTTGGTGACGACATCAGGGTATTAATGGAAGGTAATAGTGCCGGATTCATTGGTGCTATTGTTGCTGGGTTCTTAGCTGGATTCTATGTCCAACAACTGAAAAAATGATTTGGTAAAATGCCACAATCACTATTAGGTGTAAGGGATATGATTCTTACTCCTTTACTTTCAGTAATCATGATTGGTATTTCAATGTTTATTGTTAATATTCCATTTGCATATTTAAACTATGGTATAGCCAAAGGCGTATCAGCACTAGCACACGAACAATTTAAATATTTATTAACTGTTATTGCTGGATTAGTTTCAGCTTTAATGGCAATAGACATGGGCGGGCCAATCAACAAAGCTACTCACTATGCAGTATTGGGTGTATTACTTGAAGATATGTCCAATGTCACAGCCCAAACCCTATTGGCAGCAAATATTGTTGGAATTATGGTTCCACCAGTAATGATTGCATTGGCAACATGATTGTTCCCACAAAAGTTTACAAAGGCAGATAGACAAGCATCACCTGCTAACTTGATTATGGGATTCTGTGGAATATCTGAAGGAGCAATTCCATATCTTGTTAAAGATCCAATTAGAGTAATTGGTACAGCTGTGACATCTTCATTTGTTGGTGGTGTATTATGTGCATTGTTTGGTGGTGTGGCTCTAGCTCCAGAAGGTGGTTTGATTTCTTATGGGGTTATGGGTGCAAATTGTTGAAAAGCAATCCTTTCGGCAATAATTGCTTGTGTTATTGGGGCAATTGTTCTTGGTACCGTGAAAAGAAAAGTGCCAAGTGAATATGCCCTATTAGGTAAATGAAAAGGTATTCCAATTGGAAATGGAATTGGTAGAAAGAAAAGTGTTGTTGAGGTAGGAAAATAATATGATTAAATTTAATTTTAAAATAAAAGACCCCGTAGGAATTCATGCAAGACCTGCTGGGATGGTTGTCCAAGAAGCAAAGAAATATCAAAGTACTATAACTGCTAAGTTTAATGGCAAAACTGCAGACTTTAAACGTATTTTTACAGTATTAGCTTTATGCGCAAAATGTGGTGCTGT
>JAZLIV010000040.1:0-8499 GCA_045617545.1 Mycoplasmoidaceae bacterium
GTAAAGATGAAATTCAATACTTAAATAAAAAATACAACAACAATACTTATGAAGTATTAAATAGTTTGCTAAACAAAAAATTTGTTAGATTAGACTATGCTAAAGCAGTAGATATTTTAAAAGAAGCTATTGCTAATGGCCATAAATTTGAAGATTCAAACATCTTCTTTGGTAAAGACTTTGCTTCAGAACATGAAAGATATTTATGTGAACAACATTTTAAAGCCCCAGTCTTTTTAATGAACTTTCCAAAGGAAATTAAAGCCTTTTATATGAAAGCAAACTCTGATGGTAAAACTGTTGCTGCTTGTGACTTATTAGTTCCAGGTGTTGGAGAAATTGTTGGTGGTAGTCAACGGGAAGATAATTATGATAAGATTGTTAAACGCTGTCAAGACATGAATATTGACACTAAAGGTTTACAATGGTATCTTGACTTAAGAAAGTATGGATACTTTCGTTCGGCTGGTTTTGGTTTAGGATTTGAAAGATTTTTAATGTATATCACTGGTGTTGACAATATTAAAGATACAATTCCATATCCACGTTTTGAAGGAGAATTAAAGTTCTAATGAAAAATAAAATTTTTGTCAAGAAAAATATTCCTAATATTTTACTAGTAATTCGTATGTTGCTAGTCCCAGCAATTGTAGGTTTATTAATTGCTGACTATTTTTGTGAAAGTGGCAATCCATTAATTTATTCATTGTTTAGTCCATTTAATAGAGAGTCAACTTATACACATGTTCATTTATTCTTTCTCATTGCTGGAATCTTATTTGTTATAGCAGCAATCACAGATTGACTTGATGGAAGAATTGCACGAAAATATAACTGAGTAAGTAATTTTGGTAAATTCTGAGATCCTGTTGCTGATAAAGTTTTGATTAATAGTGTTTTAATTTGCTTTGCTGCTGCAACAACTATTCCAATATACATTCCAATCATCATGATTGTTCGTGATGTTATTGTTGATGCTCAACGAATGACAGCCAGCAAGAAAGATATTGTTGTGGCGGCTAATTATTGAGGTAAACTTAAAACCATTTTACAAATGGTAGGAATTATCTTCATCATGTTCTTCTTTAATGCTCCTTATTTCAATGATGTTGTTAATGAACCAGCATACCAAGGAATTTATTGAGGTGTCCAAAACCTTTTCCTTCATTTAGCAACAATTATGTCTGTTGTTTCAGGGATTGTCTATTTCACTGGCATAAACAGAAAAATGCGTAATCAACATGACAAACAAAATTAATGAACAAATTATTAATAAATTAAATGAATTACATTTAACTATTAGCACCTGTGAAAGTATGACAGGTGGGGCAGTTGCTGCCAATCTTGTCTTAGTTGAACATGCAAGCGATTCATTTTTAGGATCAATGGTCACATATCATACTGATGCTAAGAAAAAACTTGCCAAAGTAAATGAACAAACTATCAATCAATATGGAACCGTTTCCGTAGAATGTGCCAGGGAAATGGCAAAAGGTTGTCAATCTAATTTCAAATCAGATATTGCTATATCTGTTACTGGTAATGCTAGCATTGCCAACCCAATTGAAGGTCAACCTAGTGGTATGGCTTACATTTGTGTAATTTTGTTTGATAAAGTGTTTGATTATCAATTCACATCGACTTTTAATTCACGAACTGATACGATTAACCAATGCGTTGCTTTTGTTTTAAACAAAGTGTGAGATCTAATTAAAGATTTAAAGAAATAATATGGAAGTAGCATTAATTATTGGTTTATGTATTTTGTTAGGTTTGTCCATTGGTGCAACCCCATTAGTTTATTCCTACTATATATATAGTAAGAACAGACTTTTTAATAAAAATAAAATAGATATATTATGAATAGTAATTTGTTCAATATTTGCTTTAATTCTACTAGCAGCGGGAATATTTTTTATTGTTGATTTAAAACATTGGCAAAGTAGTTTGGATTATGATCCTGCTTTTATTGGTTTAAGCTTCACATGCTTTGCATTTATCTTATCATTCTTAATTTGTTTTGTTGTTATTCCCAAACTGACTAATAAAAATAAAATTAGCTATGAAAACATTCTAAAAATTGATTACCAAACTAAAATTAACCAGGTATTAGACAAAATTGGTGATGTTGAAAAGCTAAAAAACCACCTTGCTACCAAAAACAAAAAATATTATCAAAGCATGCTAATTTCATACGAAAACATCCTAATTCGCTTAAAAAATGAAAAAATTTCTGGTGTTGAAAAATTAGCAGATATTGTAACCTTCAATGAGACGTTTGCCCACAAATGATCGGACAAAACGAATGATTACCAATTATTATTGACATACCAATTTTTGGCCTTAATGCAAAAATTTCCTAAAAAATAAATTTTTTTGGTCAATACTCTATTGGAGAGTAATAAACATTTATGGAAAATCAAAAATTATTTGAACAAACAATTAAAGAATTAGAAACCCAATTTGGTAAGGGTTCAATTATGAGTTTAGATAACTCTAAACCCATACATTGTGATGTAATATCTACAGGAAGTATTAACTTAAATAGAGCAATAGGTGTTGGCGGTTATCCCAAAGGAAGAATCATTGAGATCTATGGTAATGAAAGCAGTGGTAAAACCACTTTAGCTTTGCAAGCTGTGGCCAGCTGTCAAAAAGTCGGTGGTAAGTGTGCTTATGTCGATGTTGAACATGCCCTTGACCAAAAATACTGCCTTGCAAATGGTGTTGATACTAAGAAACTATTACTAGCTCAACCAGAAACTGGTGAGCAATCATTTGCAATTGTTGAAGCATTAATTAAAACCGGAATGATTGATTTAATTATTGTTGACTCAGTTGCAGCATTAGTTCCTGAGGCTGAATTAAATGGTGAATACGAAGACCAAAATATTGGTCTTCATGCCCGTTTAATGTCAAAAGGTTTAAGAATTTTACAAACTGTCATGGCAAAATATCGCACCACTGTTATCTTTATCAACCAAATACGGGAAAAAGTTGGAATCCTATTTGGTGATAACAAAACTACACCTGGTGGTTGAGCAATGAAGTTCTATTCATCACTAAGAATTGAATTAAAAAGAATTGAGGCTTTAAAAACTGGAACTAATATTATCGGTATTAGATCAATGGCAAGAATTGTTAAAAACAAGGTTGCACCACCAATGCAATCATGTTATTTAGACATTTACTTTAACAAAGGCTTTGATAATATTGCCGAAATCATTGAAAATGCTATTTCAATGAATATTATTCAAAAATCAGGTTCATGATTTTACTATGGGGAAACAAAATTAGCCCAAGGTAAAGAAGGAACAATTAAATTCTTAACTGATACTAAAAATAAGAAACTTTTTGGTGAAATAACGAAGTTAGTTCTAAAACCTGTTTAATATTTTATTGCATTTATATAATCTAAATGAAAGTTAAGCAAGTCATTATGATTTTAAATGATGCAAAAATGCAAGAAAGAGAATGTAATTTTAGGCTAGCAGGCAAAAGGCCTACAATTAGTTTAGTTCTTGACAAATTGGACGAGGTCTGTCGTCGTCTTGACATAATCGAGCAAAGACTGGATAGAGTCGAACAAAGACTTGATAAGGTCGAGCAAAGGCTTGATAGAGTCGAACAAAGACTTGATAAGGTCGAACAAAGACTTGATCGACTTGAACAAAGAGTTGACAGGCTAGAGCAAAGGCTAGATAATATCGTTAAATTGAATCATTTAAAAGAATAAAATTAGAGAAAAATCTCTAATTTTTCTTTTTATTATGTTTATTAGTTATAATAAACATACAAAATATGGAAAGGATAAATATGCCTAGTGAATCGATTCCGTTAGATCAAAATGATGTATTTATCTTTAATACATTGTTTTAGTCTTACTGATTTGTTAGCATGCTAACAACATGTCTAAAAGAAGAGAGAAAAGAAAGCTATACATAACTCATAAGCAAGGCGAATTTTTAGTTGAACAAGCTAAAAAATCTCCAAAAACTTTGCTTAATGATTTTGAAACATCAGAAAATGGTTTAAGAGAAGAACAAATTGAGAAAAAAGCAAATCAATTTGGTTTTAATACTATTGCAAATAAAAATAAAGTAACTTGATACAAAACATTATTCAATGCTTTTGTAACACCTTTTACATTAATTCTTTTAGCTGTTGGTTTATTAAGTATTTTATTACCTTTATGAACTGAAAAATCTATTGATTTTTCTCATTGAGTTAGTTTTGGAATTATCATGGGAATGATTGTTCTGTCAGGAACATTAAATTTTATTCAAAACTTTAAATCTGGTAAGGCAAGTGAAAAGCTAAATGAAATGATTAATACTACTGCCGCAGTAGAAAGAGAAGGAATTAAAAAGGAAATCCCAATTGAAGATATTGTCCCTGGCGACATTATTCACTTAGCTGCTGGTGACATGGTTCCAGCTGATATGCGTTTGCTATATGCAAAGGACTTATTTATTACCCAGTCAGCTTTGACTGGTGAATCTGAACCAGTAGAAAAAACAGCAGCTATTCCAGAAAAAGTAACCAATGCATTAAATTGTAACAATATTTGTTTTATGGGAACAACCGTTGCATCTGGTTCAGCTTATGGTATTGCTGTCCAAACAGGAAAAAACACATTTTTAGGTAAAGTTGCAAAGGCTGTTGGTGCTAAACGACCACCAACAAGTTTTGACAAAGGAATTAAAAAGGTAAGTCATATTATCCTTATTACGATGGCCATCATGTGTGTCATTATCTTTTTAATCAAAGGATTAAGAAATCAATTTGATGCTTCTTTTGATCCAAGTAAAAATGCCTGAATTGAATCATTAACCTTCTCTTTGGCAGCAGCCATTGCAATTATTCCGGAAATGTTGCCAATGATTATTACCTTGAACTTAACCAAAGAGGCAATTAAATTTTCTAAACAAAAAGCCATCATTAAGAATGTTAATGCCATTCAAACTTTTGGAGCAATGGACGTATTATGTACTGATAAGACTGGTACTTTAACCGAAGATCACATTATCTTACAAGAACATTTAAATGTTGAAGGTAAAGAAGATGAAATAGTTTTACTCTATGGTTGTTTAAACTCTTATCATCAAACTGGTCTAAAGAACTTAATTGATAAAGCTATTGTTGAACGGGCCGAACAAAAACGAATCATGAACAAAGTTCAACAATATAAAAAAGTGGATGAAATCCCATTTGACTTTGAACGAAGAAGAATGTCAATCATTGTTTCTGACAAAGATGGACAAAAACGTTTAATTACAAAAGGCGCATCGGAAGAAGTATTAAACGTTTGTTCAAAAATCTTAGTTAAAGGTGAAGTTTTGAATTTAACTAAAGCATGAGAAGCAAAAATTAAAAAGAAAATCACTGCTTTAAATGAAAATGGAATGCGAGTAATTTGCGTAGCAACAAACTATGAACCATTATTAAAAAATGAAGCTTTTTCTGATGAAGATGAAAAAGAATTAATGCTAGTTGGTTTTATTGCCTTACTTGACCCACCTAAAATGTCTGCCAAAGCCGCTGTTAAAGATTTAATTGCTAAAGGTGTTCAAGTAAAAATTTTAACTGGTGATAATGAAAAGGTTACTAAATATATTTGTCACGAATTAGGTTTAGGATTTAACAAAATTCTTTTAGGTGATGATATTGAAAAGATGGACTTTGAAGAACTAAAAGAAAAAGTTAAAGATGTTACCATCTTTGCTAAATTATCTCCAGAACAAAAGGCTAATATTGTTAAAGCATTAAAAAGCAATAAACACGTTGTTGGTTTTATGGGCGATGGAATTAATGACGCTCCAGCAATGCGAGCAGCTGATATTGCTATTTCGGTTGATACAGCTGTCGATATTGCTAAAGAATCAGCCGATGTAATCTTGCTTGAAAAGGATTTAGAAATTCTTGGTAATGGAGCATTACAAGGAAGAAGAACATTTGCTAATATTATGAAATACATTAAGATTTCATTAAGTAGCAACTTTGGTAACATGTTATCTTTATTGATTGCTGCATGTTGATTACCATTTAACCCTCTAATGCCAATCCAAATCATCTTTATGAACTTATTCTATGATTTCACGCAGTTATCAATTCCTTGAGATGCAATTGACAATAAATTCTTACAGACACCAAAGAATTGAAACGCGATGAGTATTATTAAATTCATGGTGATATTAGGTCCAATAAGTACAATCTTTGATGTTATCACCTTTGCAGTCTTATACTTTACTTTTGGTTATAACAGTCCAGAACATGTCATGTTATTCAATGCTGGTTGGTTTATTGAAGCAGCTGTAAGTCAAACAATTATTATTCACGTTCTACGTAGTAGACAAACAACATATATTCAAACAAGACCATCATTACCTGTTTTGATCTCTACAACTACTTCAACCATCATCTTAGCTGCTACACCATTCATTCCTGGATTAAATTATGGTCTACAATTTGTTAATCAAACAAATACTTCATCAGATCTAAATGGTTTATTCTGATTAATCTTGTTAGGAATTATTCTTGGTTATATAGTTATGGCTGAATTAACAAAACGAGTATATATGAAGGTCAACCATAATGAGTGAATATAACAAAGAGGTTTAACCTCTTTTTATTTTACAAACTCATCAATGTTAATTTTAGTTGTATCTAATTCACTAACTGCTTTTCTAGTTTTTAACACATAAGGAGCAGATAAAGATATTTCATCAATATGTAAGGCCATTAGTAGTGGTAGAACTTTAGGGTCTCGTGCAAGTTCACCACACATGCCAACTTCCTTGCCATGTTTATGAGCAGCTTCAATTGTCATTTTTATCAAACGCATTAAAGCTTTATGATATGGGTTTAATACTTTAGATATATTAGGATTAACTCGGTCACAAGCTAAAGTATATTGGGTTAAATCATTTGTTCCAATGGAAAAGAAATCAACATGTTGAGCAAAATCGTCAGCACAAATTGCTGCAGCTGGTACTTCAATCATAATCCCAAATTTTACATTTTTATCATAGGGAATATTTTTTGCATCAAGATCAGCTTTAACTTCTTCAATACATTTTTTACAAAATTCCACTTCTGATACATTGGTAATCATTGGCACCATAATCGAAAGTTTACCATATGGTGAAGCACGATATAAAGCACGAAGTTGTGTTTTAAACATCTCTGGTTTATCTAAACAAATACGGACTGAACGATAACCTAAGGCGGGGTTTGCTTCAGCAGGCAATCTAAAGTATGGCGCTCTCTTATCGGCACCAATGTCAAAGGTACGAATGATCACTTCTTTCCCTTTCATACCTTCTAAAGCTTTTTTATAATTCTCAAATTGGTAATCTTCTGATGGATAATCAGTTTGTTTTAAATAAAGATATTCACTACGGAAAAGACCAACCCCTTCTCCATCATTAGTTAAAACAGTTGGTATATCTTCAACAGAAGCAATATTACAATATATCTTTGTTGTAAAACCATCTTTGGTAGTTGATGGCTTGCCAATAAAAGATTTTAATACTTCATTTTCAGCTGCCAAAGTTTGCGCTTTGTCTTGATATGCTTTTATATCACTCTCGGTAGCATCAACTAATACCTCATTATTTTTTCCATCAATAATTATTTGTTTACCGTTTAATGTCGGATCAAGTTTTAAATCATTGACCATACAAATAGAAACCAATTGGTTTGATCTGGCAAAGATAGAAACGTGGGCAGTAAGATTACCTTTAGTTAAAACTAAACCCTTTAATAATGATTTGTCATATTGCATTAAAGCGCTTGATTCAAGATCTTCACATACTAAAATTGTTGGTTTAGTTATTTGGTAGTTGGTTTCATTACCAGAAAGTATGTTAGCAATGCCTCTACCCACTTCTAACACATCTGCTGCTCGTGCTTTCATGTATGGATCATCTAAATTACTAAACATCGCTGCTAATTCTCTTACAGCAGCCATTACTGCTTCTTCTGCTACTTTATTACTATTAATGTTCTTTTTAACTGAATCTTCAAAATCAAGATCAGTAGCCATTAATTTATGAGTGGCAAATAACTTAGCTTTGTCTTCACCTAATTTAGCTTTTGTTTCAGCGTACAACTTATCAAGTTTTATTACTTCTTTATCTCGTGCAGATAAAAAACGGGCAATCTCATTATCTGAAGATGTAAATTGTCGTTTAATCGTTTCTTGGTTTGCTGATAAGACTTTAATTTCTCCAACAGCAACACCTTCAAAGATAGTCTTACCCTTGTATTTTGTCATATTACAATTTGCTTTCTAATGTAGCCTTGATGGCATCAGCAGCAAGTTGTTCATCTGGTCCATTTACTTCTATTTCAAGCACAGCACCACATTTTGCGCATAAAGCTAATACTGTAAAAATACGTTTAAAGTCTGCAGTTTTGCCATTAAACTTAGCAGTTATAGTACTTTGATATTTCTTTGCTTCTTGGACAACCATCCCAGCAGGTCTTGCATGAATT
>JAZLIV010000041.1:0-2113 GCA_045617545.1 Mycoplasmoidaceae bacterium
ATTTTAATTCACGTTATTTCATTAAATAACGAAGACCATGAAGATATTGTTGAAGCTTACAACACAATCAATTCAGAATTAAATAAATACAACAAACTTTTATTAAAAAAACAACTTTTAGTTGTTGCTAACAAGTCAGACACAATTAGTGCTGAAGCACAATTAAAGAAGTTGAAAAAAGTATTTAAAAAACGTAATGCATTGGTAGTTGTTTCAGCTAAAGAAAAAACAAATTTAGCAGAGCTAAAAGACAAGATTTGAGCTTTAAATGATTCATATCTTGAAATGAAAAAAGCAACACAAAAACAAGAAGCAGTAAAAGTTGTAGAACTAAGACAAAAGAAGTACATTCCAAAAACTTTTACATGAGAACAAGATTCAGCTGGTAGATGAATTATTCATAGTGAATATTTAAGTTATTGGTTATATAAAATCCCACAAACAACTAAAGATAATATCTTTAGATTCAATCAAAAATTAAACAATTGCAACATTGATGAAATTCTTAAAAAACATGGTGCAAAAGCAAAAGATACTATCATAATAGATAATGTAGAATTTCAATTAGATTAATATGGAAAAAGCAAACACATTAAAAAAGTGAAAGGTTAAAAGTCAAAACAAACCAGAAAAATTAGTTAAGTATGCTAAATACTTAGCAAATTTTGCAAAGAAAGCATTGCAAAAAACTAATGCAACTGGTTATGTTTTAGGTATTTCTGGTGGAATAGATTCTGCCTTAGCTTTAGCTATTTTATCGAGTAATTCAGATATGAATGTTCTTGGTGTGTTTATTGATATTGAATCACAACCAATGGATAAGCAAGATGCTGAATCTTTAAAGACAATTTATCATTTTGATTATCAATATATTAATCTAACTGATGAATATCGGACTTTAGTAAAAAAACTAAATATTGAAAGCAATGAAATTGCTAAGGCTAACTTAAAAGTTAGATTAAGAAGCAATACTTTATATGCTTTAGCCGCAACACATAATCTTTTAACATGTGGAACAACAAATGCTGATGAAATGTTAGTTGGTTACTATACAAAATTTGGTGATAATGCTTGTGATTTATCATTGCTTTGTTATTTAACAAAAGCACAAATTCGTTATCTTGCAGACTATTATAAAGTTCCTGCTGATATTATTGCAAGACAACCTTCAGCTGGTTTGTATGAAGATCAAACCGATGAAAAAGATTTAGGCATTACATATGATGAAATAGATCATTACCTATCTTATGCATATATTGATCCTGTACAAGACTCTAAAATTACAACAAGATATATTGCCAATAAGCACAAATTGAATGCTCCAATTAAACCTAAGAAGTTTATGAAACTAAGAAATATAAAGTAGATATTATTTATTTATAAATAATATAATTTTTATATAATTTTTACATAAATAATATTTTTTGATATTATGAGTAAACCAAAATTTGTAAAACCTTTATTAATTGGTGTTGCATGTACTATTCCAGTTGGATTAGTAGTTGGTCTATCCGTTAACTGAAATCATACCCAATATATTTCAGCTGTCGGTTCGTCTGGTGTTAAACCTTTTATTGAGAAGTTTGGGAAAGAATATCATAAAAATCACAAACAATTTGATGTGACGGTTGAATCGGGTGGGACAACTTTTGCCGTTGAAGAATTGGCAAATGGTTATACAACTATTGGTAATGCTAGCAACAATCCCTATGGGATTATTAATGATCAAGGTTATTTAGATAAATGAGAAAACAAGAAAACATTAACCCTTGGTTGAGAAGGTTTATGTTTAATGTATTCTTTACCAAAAGGTTTTCAAAACCCGGATAAGTTTGATGTTGTTATCACCAGAGAAAATATCTTGAAACTCTATGGAGTTTTCTCGTGTTGACATGAATTAAAAAGTGGTGAAAAATGAGATCCAATGTGAGAAACACTTTGGTATTATGGTAGCGATAGTAAAAATTCTTTACCTGAATCAGACCAAAAGCTTCTAAAAGAAACTAAGATCTTACCATTTGTTCGTGCTGGTGGCAATACCGGAGCAAATAGTTCAATTGCTTTTACTTACTATAGTAATTTAGCAGAATTTAAGGATTTATCGCCAAATCAA
>JAZLIV010000042.1:0-5206 GCA_045617545.1 Mycoplasmoidaceae bacterium
GTTGCTGTGTGACAAGTAGCTAAAAACTACACTGATGGTGGAGAATTTACTAAAACAGTAAAAGGTCGTGTCGAAATTGATCCACTTGCTAATTTTTCAAAAGAAGAAAGAGCGGCGATTGATGATAAAAATGAAGTTGAACCTTATTTAGTTGACTGTGCTGAGCGTTTATCTCGTTGATTAAAAGATCAAGGGCAAAAATCATATGATGTATCATATGAACTTTATAATGTTGACGAAATCAGCGACACCGATTTTCCTGAGGACCAAAAATTTGTTGGTTATTTAAGCGCTAACTTTGAAGTTGACAAAATTAAAAGTAAAGTTATTTTCAGTGATGAAGACAAGGATGACAAGATTGATAACGATCCATATTTGTCATTCTTCAGCGAAAAAGCTTTCAATACTAACGAAAAAACTTTAGTTTATCGATGATATATGCAAAAAGGTGGTTCGGAAGAAGAACCACACTACACTATTATCCCTTTTAGAGATTTATTCACAATTCCTGAAAAAGTTGGAACCAAAAGTGATAAATCAAAAGTTTTAGTTGATAAAGACGGAAATAATGGTGTTGTGTATAAAATTGATAGTCAAAAGTTCAATTTAAACGATATTTTTAAAGATTTGTATCAAGCAAAAAAAGATTCTGAAGACAAACCAGAAAATGATGATTCTATAGACAAATGAGCACAACCACGTTTATATGTAGTGAATAATATTAATAACTTATATAACGAAACCAATTATCACCTAGCCAACTGACTAGTAAATCACGATAACCGAGATTACCGAAAAATATATGAAGGTACGCAATATGCAAACATTGCTAAACAATACAATGAAAAAGATTTCAAAGGTGAAGATCGTGGAGATGACAAAGAGCATGTTTTCCATTTAGCTAGCGCTCCAGATTATGGTGATGGTCAAATGCATGTTAATACAGATGTATTCAATTATGTTGATCAAAGCACACCAGGAACAATAGATTCAGATTGATCTTTCACAAATAAATACATATCTAAAGTAATTACCATGAATGACTATCAACAATTCATGCCAGACAAAATTACTGACGATTATGAGAACGATGTTGATGTTGATAGTGATAACGTAAAAATTAATTACTTCTGATATCAACTTGATACAAAAGATAATGCTGAAAAATTCTTAGACAATGAAATTACTTATGGATTTAAAAAATCATCTATTGCGAATATAAGTTTTGAAAATATTTCTGAAGATGATAAGGAAGCTGGAGCAAGAAAAGTTTTAGATAGAATTACTAAAACTAAATTTAAATCAATTGAAGTTGCTCCTTCATTTACTCAAACCATTTTTGGTGGAAGTCAATTGGTTGGTATGTTAAGTTTAGGCTTTTTAGCTTTCCTAGTAGCCCTACTAATTATTCTTGCTGTCTTATATCGAACAACAGGTATTATGAGCTGAATCTGCATGATGTTTGCACTATCAATGACATTGTTAATTGCCACTATCGGTTCAACTGCAATCACCTTATCATTAATATTTGGTTTGTTTGTTATTTCAATGGTAGGCTTTATGGCAGCGGTTGCAATTTGTGGTCGAATGAAACGGAGATTAAATTCACACGAAGACACACAATTGATGATTAAAAAGACATTCTCGAAGTCATTATTACCCGTTGCAGACATTAGTATTGTTACATTAATATTTGGTATATGCTTCACATACATTGCTCCAATCATGCTAAACTCATTAGGGTTAATTTTAATTATTGGTGCATTTGCAATCTTTATAAGTATTTACTTATTGAACGGATTGCTTCATGGTTTGTTCTTTAACAATAGAATAATGATTAACAGGTATAGATTCTTTGGCAAACCAACAAACATTGCCAATGAAGCACTAACTCAAGGGAATATTAACATTCCTTCATCATTAGATGCAACCAAACTAGAATTTGCTTACTACAGTAGAATGAGCAAAAAGAAAATAGATGCAACAAGCAAAAAAGCATTAATTGCTATAGCAGTTATCGGTATTCTTTTAATTGCTTGTGTTGTTGCCTTTACCGTTTTGGGATGAAAGAGTAACACGATGTTCCATACATCAAGTTGTTTAGCAATTTATTCAGAACAAGATTCTGTTTTGGAATGAGTTAAAGACCTAGATTATATATCTTATCGACATGATACGGTAAGCAATTGATGATACTTCTACACAAATGCTAATAACATTCAAGAATTAGCAAAACAAATTGCTGGTCAGCAACATATTCTATATGGTATGGATATCTATGTTCAAGACATTGTTGGATCAACAAACCAAGATGTATTGAACTTTGCTTTGATTTCAATGTTAGTTGCTGCCGCTTGCTGCGCAATATATGGAGCAATTAGATTTAATTGAATTGCTTTAGTGCCTCTTTTAGTTGGTATCTTTGCCATTCCAATGATTATTTTAGGTTTATCAGCTGTTGCTCAAGTTAAGTTTGATCAATTTGTGGTAATTGCTTTTGTCTTTGTTGGTGTTGTCAACACAATATTCTGCTTAGATATTGTTGGACGTGTTAACGAAGCATGAAGTAGAAAAGATGCCTACAATAGCACTGAATTTAAATATATTGTAAATATCGCTTTAACAAACTCTTGAACATACATATGAAACATTGCTTTAGCTTATATATTATTTGTTGTAGCATTTGGTCTTACAGCACCAGAAGGTTTACTATCAGCAATTATTCTATTAGCAATTGCAATACTAATCACCATCTTGTTAGCACCAATTACCATTGCTTTCTTACTATACCGATTCATGTTAATCCGTAATAAAGCATTGACAAGATTAGTTGCTAAAAACGCTAACAAAGTTGTTATCAATTATGATGAAATTGATGAACAAGGCATTGAAGGAATTAATAAATTTACAAAAAGAATTCCTGTTTCAGTTGAAAAACCTAAAGGAGGTAAATAATGACAAAAAACTTAAACACAATTAAAAACACAATGAAAGTGGTTCCTAACTTTCCAAAGAAAGGAATTAGCTTTAAAGACATCACGCCTATCTTTACAAAACCTAAAGTTTTGGAATTAACTATCAAAGAAATGATTAAAACACTTAAGGGTCAAAAATTTGATATCGTTGTTGGTCTTGAAGCTAGAGGTTTCTGATTTGCTATTCCAGTTGCTAGAGCACTAGGTTTACCATTTGTTCCAATTAGAAAACAAGGTAAACTTCCTCGAAGAACTGTATCAGCAAGTTATGCGCTTGAATATGGTAAAGACACTATTGAAATCCATAAATATGATATTAAACCTGGTTCAAGAGTTTTAATTGTTGATGACATAGTTGCAACAGGTGGTACTGTGTTAGCTGTAAAACGAATGATGAAACAATTAAAAGCTAAAGCTGAACACTTACTTGTTTTAGGGGTTTTGGAAGAACTACCTGAAGGCCCAAAGAAATTGCAAGCTGCAGGAATTAAAGTGCATTGTTTGTTCAAACTTTAATCGAAATAAAAATAGGGGTTACACTATTTTTCCTTTTTAATAATATATATTATTTAAGTTAAAAAAGAATTATCTATATAATAAATATCTATATTTATTATGGAATTTATAGGATTTGGAAAAGACATTCATAAACTATCTAAAACAAAAACACAAATTGTTTTAGGTGGTTATAAATGTAAAAGCAATTATAAAATCGTTGCTGTTTCTGACGGCGATTTAGTATTACACTCAATTGCTGATGCAATACTAGGTGCTTGTCAAGGCGGAGACATTGGCATTGCTTTTCCTGATAGTGATGTTAAATGTCAACGTATGAATTCAAAGATTATTCTTGATTATGCTTTGACTATGGCTAGAGCCAAACATCTAACTATCAACAATCTTGATGTTACAATAGTCTGTGACAAAATCATGATTGCTCCAATCCGTAAAAACATAATTTGTAGTTTAAAAAAGATTTTGAAAATAAAAAAAGTTAATGTTAAAGCTACAAGGTTTGAACAGAACCTAAATATCATTGAGTGTGATTCAATTGTATTAATGGGAGAGAAGTAAAATGCAAAAACTATTTAGACCACCATATGTAAAGAGTATTCTAATAAGTAAATCTAGGATAGAAAGAGCTATTAATAAGGCAGCTAGATGAATTGAGAAAGAATATGCTCATTGTAAGAAACCACCAATTTTATTGGCAGTTTTGAGAGGATCAATTCCTTTCTATACTAAGCTAGTGATGAATTTACATATTGATTGTTGTCTTGATTTTATTTTAATGAGTTCATTTTGTGGTGGATTAAAGGCAGCACAAAAACCTAAAATAATCACTGACCTATCGCTTGATATTAGAAATCGTGATGTTATTATTGTTGATGACGTTCTTGATTCAGCTAGATCGACATTAATCTTGATTAAGCATCTTAAAAGAAAAGGTGCGAAGTCTGTGAAGATAGTGGTTTTAGTTAATAAGCCGGCTAAAAGAAAATTAAATATTCATCCAGACTTTGCATGTTTTACATTAAAAGGTAGTCCATTCTTAATTGGTTATGGGCTTGATATTAAAGAAGTTGCAAGAAATATACCATACATTGCAGACTTTAAAACAAAATATATAAATAAACTATAATAGATAGAATAATAAGGAGGAATCCTATGAAAAAAGAAAGAATACATATTAACTTAGCAAAAGCTGAGGACAACCAAGACAAAGGCACAAGTCCTGACGACAAAGTTGTCTACCAAAAACAACCAGCCGATCCTGAAGTTAAAGCTAAAAGAAGAAAATCCATCATTAGATGAATTATTGCTTTAACTATCATTGGATTGCTAATTTTCCTAATTGTATGAAGCTGTACACCTAAATATCGTAGTATTGCACCAACCCATGTTGCTGTTGAAGGTAACAATTTAAAAATTGATGTTGATACTGACGATGAAATTGAATACGACTACACAATTGATTTAAAAGATTTTGATAATTCAATTGCATATTTCTATCAAAACTTAGGAACAGATGCTGAAGTATATTCAGTGCATGCTATTCCAACAAATATTAATAAGGAAATAGAATTTAAGTTAAAGATTCAATTAATTAATAATGAAATTCAATATTCTATTGGTTCTTGATCTGTTTTAAAAACAGATGCTGATCAATCATTTATTGACTGGGCAACATTTATTGAGAACAACGCAACTGTTCAATCGGCAGGTAACAC
>JAZLIV010000043.1:0-3537 GCA_045617545.1 Mycoplasmoidaceae bacterium
AAAGTAAACCCTACACAATGTGAAGGTATGTCAATGATGTGCGTTGACGTTGTTGGACGTGACATTGTTGTTGCATGACTAGGTGGTGGAGCAAACTTTGAACTTAACACATTTGGTACAATTCAATTTGCTAACTTTGCCGATTCGGTTAATAGATTTGCAAACTATATTAACTCATTCAACAAGAATTGTTGTGCTGGTATTACAGTTAACCCTAAGAAGATGAAATACTACGTTGATAATTCATTAATGTTAGTAACAGCTTTAAAAGATGTTATTGGATACCACAAATCAGCAGAAATTGCTTTATATGCTCAACGTCATGGTTTAACATTAAAGCAAGCTGCAAGTAAATTAGGATATATCTCAGCAAAGGATTATGACAAATATGTTGTTCCTGCTAAGATGTGCCACAATTAATAGAAAAGAATAATAAACTATGGAACAAACTTCAGTTTCCCAAAAAACCGCGGGAAAAATTGGTCTGATAGGATCAATTAGTATCATTATTTCCACCGTAGTCGGAGTAGGTGTATTTTTCAAAAACGGCTCTGTTTTTAAAAATAATAATGATAATGCTTGAGGTGTTTTAATCAGTTGAATTCTTGCAATTGTTATTGCATTATTTACTGCTTTCAGCTTTGCTGAAATTGTTACCGTTAAAGGTTTAAAAAACCCTAATGCTGGGCTAGCTGGTTGATCAGAAAAGATGGTTGGTTATAACTTTGGTAGACACGTCAGTTTAACCCAATCTACCTTCTATTATCCGGCTAAGTTTGTTGCGATGGCAACCTTTGGAGCAGTATCGATCTTTCAAGTTTATTTCACGGCCGTCAAACCAACTAATCAATTTTATGCAGGTTTGTTTTGGAATGAAGCATTTGATGGGCCTCATGCTAAATACACGACTTTAATTGTTATGGGAACGGCAATTGTTTTAATTGCCATCTTCATGTTTGCTAATTTATTGTCAAATAAATTTGGAACGGTTGTATCAAAAGGAGCAACTTTTGTTAAATTCATTCCGATTTTAATGATTATTTTAATTGGAATAATCTTTGGAATTTTATATTTAAATGCTGGATTATGACATCCAGTAACACCACCAAATGATCAGGTGATGAATGTGCTTAATGATGCAGCACCAACAACCAATCCGATTGAATTAGGAGGAATTTTTAAATCAATTCCTGCTATCTTATTTGCTTTTGACTCATTCTTAGTTATTGGAAACGTTCAAAAGAACGTAGCAAATCCAGAAAAGAATGTACCACTAGCAATTATTATTTCAATGATTATTGCTGCTATATTCCAAATGTTAATAACAATTGGTTGCATTACAAGTGGTACAGGAAACCCTTTTGACTTGTTAAGATTGGCTTTATTAAATTCAGAACATATATATAACCGACCGGCTTTTATTACATGTGCATTAATTCTATCAGTATCAATAGTAATAGCTACTTTGGGTGTTATTAACTCATATGCTATGGCTGGAACTAGAGCAACACAAGCCCTAATTGATGATAAGATTGTTTATGGTCATGAATGAGCAGCTAAATTAAGCACAAAATTCCCTAACCTTGGTGGATTTGTAATATATTCAATATTTATTGGAGTTATTTTCCTTGCAGTAGCAATTCCTTCCTGCATTTTAAATACAAGCCATATTTATGATGGCTTTAGTACTTTAGCAGTATTGTTCTATTTTGGAATTTATGGAACAACCATCCTTGGTGGTTTAATTAACCGGATTACAAAAAAGAATGAAGTTAATAAAGTTGGATACTTTATTCCTTTTGGCATAATTGCTATCATTGGATGTTATTTTGCTTTTGCTTATTGTGTTTTCTATCAATTTAGCGCACAAGTAATCATGAATCCAAAAGGATATGATGCCAACTCATTTGGGTTTGCAATGGTGCTAGATGGTTATGCATATAATCCAGCTTCGCCTTATGTTAAGGGATTAGTTAACTGACAAGCAGCACTTGTCTTCTGGTCAGCTGCGATCTTCTTCTTGGGCTATCCATTTGTTAATGATTTATTAATTAAACATACTAACAAAAATTATGCCCAACCATTGATTTGACAAAGACCTAAGAAAACAGTTACCATTGAAACACTAACTGAAGACAAAGGAATAATTGAGGAGAATGGGATAATTGAAGATAAAGGGATAATTGAGGAGAAAGGAAACTAATTATGGCAAACGTTGATGTAGTAATGACCCCTATTGCAAAAGAAGCACTAGAGTTGCACGAACAATTAAAAGGAAAGATTTCAACAAAAGTAAAGCATGCGATTAAAGATCGACATGATTTATCTTTACTATACACCCCTGGTGTTGCTCAACCATGTATTGAAATCCATAAAGATTACAGTAAGTCTTGGGATTTAACATCAAGAAATAACACTATTGCAGTTATTACTGATGGTACAGCAGTATTAGGTTTAGGGGATATTGGTCCAGAAGCTGCTATGCCAGTTATGGAAGGTAAATGTGCTTTATTTAAAACATTTGGTGATGTTGATGCTGTTCCGATTTGTATTAGAAGTAAAAACGTTGATGAATTAGTTAGAACCATTTATTTACTATCTGGTTCTTTTGGTGGCATTAACCTTGAAGATATTTCTGCACCAAGATGTGTGGAAGTAGAAAGACGTTTAAAAGAAATCTGTGATATTCCTGTTTACCATGATGATCAACATGGTACAGCTATTGTTGTCGCTGCGGCTGTAACAAACGCTTTACGTGTTGTTGGTAAAAGATGAGAAGAATGTACAACTGTTATTAATGGTGCTGGTTCTGCCGGAATGGCTATTGGTAATTTATTACATGATATGGGAATGGGAAATGTTATTTATGTTGACCGTGCGGGAATTGTTGATCCATCTGATCGTCAATTTAACCAATATCAAGTTGCTGCAGCAATTAAAGGTGGAAACAAGAAAAATGTTAAAGGTACTTTACCTGATGCATTAAAAGGTGCTGATATCTTTATTGGTGTTTCGGCTCCTGGTGCTTTAAAACCAGAATGAATTAAGAACATGGCTGAAAAACCAATTATCTTTGCTATGGCTAACCCAACACCTGAAATTATGCCAGATATTGCTAAGCAAGCTGGGGCGTTTATTGTTGGTACTGGTCGTTCAGACTTCCCAAACCAAATTAATAACTTACAAGCTTTCCCTGGTATTTTTAAAGGCGCATTGTCAGTAAGAGCTAAACAAATTACTGAAGAAATGAAACACGCTGCTGCTAGAGCTATTGCTAGTATGGTTAAGAAACCAACAGCAGATAACATTATGCCATCAGCACTTGATAAAAACCTTGCTGGTGCTGTAGCTAAAGAAGTAGCACAATGCTGACTTGAAGAAGTTAATCGTATTAAGAGATCTCGTTATAAAGAACAACTTGCTAATGAAAACATTAAGGCTCATAGCAAGGCAGAAACTGCACCTGTTACTGCCGAACAACGTATTGCTTCCTCTGAAGCGGTTGTTGCTAACCGTTTTGATGTTAGAGTATTTAAT
>JAZLIV010000044.1:0-10815 GCA_045617545.1 Mycoplasmoidaceae bacterium
TTAACACCAATTTCTTGATTTTCACGTAACTTGAAAGTTGCAATAGCTTTTTTTGATTTAGTTTTGATTGGTTTTTGACCTGTAATCAAAGTTATTTCATTGTATAGTGCATCTAATAACTTTGCATCTTGTGTTGCATCACCAGCACAACTATTGATAATAATCTTATCAAGAGTAGGTACTTGCATTGGTGATTTGTAGCCAAATTCAGCAGTTAGTTTTTCTGCAATTAGTTTTTTATACTTTTTTGTTAATTCATTTGCCATAACTAATCTCCTTATTTAGCTTTCTTGTTGCTACCGATTTCTGCACCAGTAACCTTAGCAACTCTTACTTTCTTGCCCTCTTTGTTTACCTTGTAGCTAATCTTGCTTACGCCTCTAGCTGCTTTAGGCACAATAAGAGCAAGTTTTGATAATGGAAGTCAGTTTTCTTTTTCAATAATGCCGCCTTTTTCTTGGTTAGCACCAGATTTCTTGTGACATTTAACTTTGTTAAGTCCTTCCACAATTGCCTTGTGGCATTTTGGACAAACTTGTAACACAGTTCCTTCCTTACCTAATAGTTTTCCAGAAATGACTCTTACTTTATCGCCAGTTTTAATTCTTTGCATAAATCAAAATCCTTTCTATAAAACCTCAGGAGCTAATGAGACAATTCTTGTATATCCCTTATCTCTTAACTCTCGTGCTACTGGACCAAAGATTCTTGTTCCTCTTGGTGTAGGATCATCTTTACCTTTGATTAATACACAAGCATTGTCATCAAAAGCAAGCTTTGTTCCATTAGCTCTTTTAATACCTTTTTTTGTTCGCACAATTACGGCAAAGAACATTTGATGCTGCTTTACTTGACCAATTGGTGAACATTTCTTCACAGAGACTTTAACCACATCTCCGATGTTGCAAGTCTTTTGTCAAGAGTTACCTAGGATTTTAATTACTCCTACTTCTCTTGCTCCAGTATTATCTGCAACATTTAATCTTGTCATGAATTGAATAGCCATAATTACTCAGCCTTCTTTGCTACTTTTACAACGTAAAAGTGTTTTGTTTTACTCATTGGACGACATTCTCTAATTCGTACCTTGTCACCAAGTTTAGCAATTGAATGTTCGTCATGAACAGCATATCTTTTATGCTTAATTACTAATTTCTTATATAAAGGGTGGTTAAATTTTCTTTCGATTTCAACAATTACGGTTTTGTTGTTTTTTGCTGAAACAACAATTCCTGTTAAAGTCTTCTTATGCTTTTTATCAGTCATAATTATTTATCCCCTTTCTTTACTTCTTTAGCAACTGCTTTCTTAGCAGGTTTTTCTGCTTTAGCTTTGGTTTGCTTTTTCTTAGTATCTTTTTCTTCTTGATCCATGAATTGTTGTAATTTCTTTGGATCAAGCGGTACAGGTTTATTACCTTTTTCTATGTCATACATTGTCACACCGTGAGAACCAATTGATACTTTATAACCACGGTTTGTTAGTTCAGTGAAAATTCTGGCAATTGTTTTACGAATTTGTTTAACAACACTCAGTTTTTCAATTTCACCTGAAGACATTTTAAATCTTGCTTCTACTAATTGGAATTTAAGTCTTGCGGCAATCGCACATAGTTCTTCATTAGACATCTTAGCAAATTCTTTTTGTTGCAATTTCTTATTCATAAACTATTTTGCCTCCTTTTCTTCCTTAGCAGGTTCTTCCTTAGCTTCAGGTGCTGGTGCTGCCGCAGGTTGTCCTTCAGCAGGAGCAGCTTCAGGTGTTGTTGCTGCTGTTGCTGCAAGTTTTGCTTGTTCTTCAGCAATTTCATCCATAATTTTCTTCTTACGTTCTTTTAAAACAACTGGAGGAAGTGATGGATCTCGTGCAACAACCTTAGTTTTAACATTTAGTTTGTCGCCTGCACGTTTAAGCGCTAATTTTGCTTCAGCTTCTGGTACTCCAGCAATTTCAAACATTACTGTTCCAGGTTTAACCACTGCACATCAGATTTCTGGTGCACCTTTACCTGAACCCATACGTACCTCAAGCGGTTTTTTCGTTCGTGATAGGTGTGGGAAGATATTTGTCCAGATTTGACCACATTTAGTCTTATCTGCTGCTTTAGCAAGTACAATACGAGCAGCCTCAATTTGGTGATCAGAGATTCAATTACCTTTATAGTCAGGCTTGTTCTTACCATGAAGGGCCATTAGACCTCATTCACCAAATCATACTTGTTGATGTCCTTTAGCATGACCTTCGTATCTAGTACGGTGAGGTTTACGATATTTAACACGTTTTGGTTGCATCATAATTATTCACCATCCTTTTTAACAGGTTTTGCTGCTGGTGCAGCTTCCTTATTAAGTTTCAATACGTTAGCACTAACTTCAACGTTTCTTGGTCTACGTCTACGGTTTTTGTCAAACGGTCTACGGCGGTCATTTGGACTACGGTGGTGAGCATTTTTGAAAACATCACCACGGTTAATTCAAACTTTAACACCAATAACACCATAAGTTGTTTTTGCTTCTTCTAGAGCATAATCGATATTTGCTCTAAATGTACTTAAAGGAATAACACCTTGGCTATAACCTTCTTCACGCGCCATTTCTACTCCACCAAGACGACCAGACACATTAGTCTTAATTCCCTTAGCATGAGCACGCATTGCTTTAGCTATTCCCATTTTTTGTGCGACTCTAAATGAGACACGGTTTTCAATTGCATCAGCTATTTCTCTAGCAATAACTCTTGCACTTACAGCAACATTGTCATATTGCACTAAGTTCAAAGTTACTTTGATCTTACGACCAACGATTTTATTGATAGCTAGTATGTTATCTTTTTCATTTGCGTTGTTAGCACCTGCAATTAATCCAGGTTGACCAGCTTTAACAACGACAGAAATTGTTTTTTGTGTTCGATCAATTTCTACTTCAACGACTTGGGCAGCTTTATATTTCTTAAAGAAGTATTTTCTGATTTGTTCATCTTCAATAATTCATTTTGCAGCTTGTTTATTGTCGTTAGTTTCTCAACGAGAAATTCAATTTCTGTTGATTTCATATCTAAGTGCATTAGGATTTACTTTTTGTCCCATAATTATTTATTTTCCTTCTTTATTGCTGGTTTAACAGCTGGTTTTGCTACTGGTTTAGCTGCAGGTTTAGTTGCTGGTTTAACTTCCTTCTTAACCTTCTTAGCAAGTTTAGCTTTAATCGCTTTTAATTCATTTTGTCTTTCATTTGGATTATCAGATAAGACAATGACTAGATGAGAGTGTCTTTTTCTGATCATATTGCTACTACCTTTTGCTCGTGGCATAGCACGTTTAAATGTTCGACCATTATTGGCTACACAACTATAAACATATAGTTTATCACCATTCATGTTGTGGTTGTTTGTGGCATTAGCAATAGCTGATGACAATAGTTTTAACAAGTCTTTAGCTGTCTTTTGTGGACAGTGTTGTAAGATTGTTAAAGCTTGAGAGACTTTCTTACCACGAATTAGAGCACAAACTAATCCCGCTTTTCTTGGGGAAACATGTACATTTTCTACTTTAGCACTAGTTTTCATTATTTAGCTCCTGTCGCAGCTGCGATCTTTGCATCTTCAGCTTTGTTATTTGATGAGTGTTGTTTGAATGTTCGAGTTGGAACAAATTCACCAAGTTTATAACCAACCATTTCATCTGTAACAAAAACGTTAACAAAGTTTCGTCCATTATGAACTTGGAAGGTTAAACCAACAAAGTCAGGGAAGATTGTTGATCTTCTTGATCAAGTCTTAATTGGTTTTTTCTTTGCATCTTTTTTTGCTGCTAAAACTTTTTTCATTAAGCTAGCATCAACAAATGCGCCTTTTTTACTACTTCTTGACATAATTGCTCCTTTCTACTTTCCATTTCTTCTTCTAACAATCATTTTGTTAGATGCTTTCTTTTTATTTCTAGTCTTAACACCCATGTGTCTCTTACCTCATGGTGTTCTTGGTGCATCCTTACCAACTGGTTGACGTCCTTCACCACCACCATGTGGGTGATCGTTAGGGTTCATTGCGCTACCACGAACAGTTGGTCGTATACCCATATGTCTTGTTACACCAGCTTTTCCTAAGTTAACTAGGTTATGATCTAGGTTACTTACAAAGCCGATGGTTACACGACACTTATTATTAATTTTTCTTACCTCACCACTAGCTAATTTAACTAGCATGAAGTCTCCAGTTTCATCTTTACCTAAAACTTGAGCTGAACTTCCAGCTGATCGAACAAGTTGTGCACCATGACCAGGGTTAAGTTCGATATTGTGAACAAAGGTACCTTCAGGTACGTTTTGAATTTCTAAACAGTTACCTGTTTTAATATCACATTTAGGATTAGAAATAATTACATCACCAACTTTAATACCGTTTGGTGCAAGAATATATTTCTTTGTTCCATCTGTGTAAACTACCAAAGAAATAAAGGCTGTTCTGTTTGGATCATATTCAATTGATTTAACAGTTGCTTTAATTCCATCTTTATTTCTTTTAAAATCAATTTCACGGAATTTTCTCTTGTGCGCACCACCATGGTGTCTTGTTGTAATAACACCACGCGCATTACGTCCAGATTCATTGTGAACTGATGAAGTTAATGGTTTGTGTGGAGTAGACGTAGATAATTCTTTTTTGTAATCAATAGTAACATATGTACGTTTACCACTAGATCTTGTCTTTTTATATTTAATTGCCATAGTCTACCTCCTTAGTGATTCTTATTAGTTTGCTTTCTTCAAGCAGTTTTCTTTTCTGAAGTTTCCACTTTTTCAGATTTTTTAACTTCAACTGCAGGAGCTTTCTTAGCTATTTCTTTTGCTGCTGGTTTTTCAACTGCTTTAGCTGTAGCTTTTTGTCCTTCAGCTTTTGCTTTTGCTTCAAATTCTTCTTTCGAAATTGAAATATCTTTACCTTTTGGTAAAGAAACATAAGCAATCTTAAATGCTTTTGTATAACCTGGATGAAGTGTTCCTGTTCTTGTTGCAACTGATTTTCTAACCATTGTTGTAACTGATTCAGGAGCAATATCAAAGATTGATTCAAAAGCCATTGCAATATCACGCTTTGTTGCTTTGATATTAACAATGAAAGCATATTTCTTTTTATCTTCTGCTCTTCTTGTATAACTTTTTTCAGTTAAGTAAGGACGAATAATTACATTTGTTAATTGCATAATTATTTACCTCCTACCATTGCTTGTGCTGCTTTTGCACAGAACACAATTTTCTTTGCTTTAAGAATGTCATATGCTGACACTTGACTAACAAGTTTAGCATCAGCACGAGCAATATTTCTTGTGAACTTAATTGCATTCTTGTCAGCAGGACAGAAAGCAAATAATAAACGTTTGCCATTAATTTTTAAAGCTTTTGTTAATTTAACAAAGTCTTTTGTTTTTGCTTTTTTAACAGCAGCATCATCAACTACATACATATCTTTTACACGTAAACTTAAAGCAGAAATAAGCGCAAGTTGTGCTACTTTCTTGTTTACCTTGTGTGTATAGTTACGGTTTGGTTTTGGTCCAAAGACAACACCACCACCGACATAGTGAGGGTTTCTAATTGAACCTTGACGAGCGTTACCAGTATGTTTTTGTGGAACTGGCTTACGTCCACCACCACGTACTTCAGCTTTTGTTAGAGTTGAATGAGTGCCTTGTCTTTTACCTGCTTGTTCAGCAATAACTTCATCAAATAATGCTTGTTTAGCAACTTTTGCATCAGTTATTTTCTTAACTACTTCGATTTCACCAATTTTCTTGTTAGATAAATCAATAATGTTTAATGTTGCCATAATTATTTACCTTCCTTCTTTTCTGGTGCGGGATTCTTAGCAGCTTCTTCAGCAGCTTTGGCTGCAGCTTTTTCTTCTTCTGCTTTAGCAACAGCAGCTGCTTCCTTAGCTTTCTTTTCAGCTTCAGCTTGTGCAGCTTCTTGTTTATCAATTTCTGCATTAGCTTCTTTTACTGCTTCTTTATCTTGTAGTTGTTCATTTTGTTCTTGGATTTCATCCATGTTAGCTCTTGTAATAATTTCAGGCACAGTAACAGGTTGAGTTCTCTTAACAGCATTTTTAATAAATACTGTTCCATCATCACGACCTGGAATTGCTCCATAAATTGTCATGGTATTGTCCTTTTCGTTAACATACAAAACTAATAAGTTTTGTGTGGTAACAAGATCATTACCATAGTGACCAGACATTCTTTGACCTTTTCTAACTCTTTGTGCTTGGCTACCACCACGACCCATAGCAATAGATCCTTGGTATCGATGTGGATAACCAGCACCATGACTCATTGGTCCGATTTTATAGTTTCATCGCTTAATAGCACCAGTGAATCCATGTCCTCTTGTTGTGCCTTGAACATCAACAAATTCACCAGGTTTAAATTGGCTAACTTTTAATTCGTCACCAACTTTGTATCCTGTTACGTTAGCAAATTCGTGAATTTGTTTGTAGTTCTTGTCAGACTTAACTGCTTTGAACACACCAAGTTGAGCTTTGTTAAGCTTTTTGGCTTCGATGCTATCAAAACCAACTTTAACCGCATTGTCTTTAACTTGAATAACCCTATTTGGTTCACAATATACGACAGTCGCTGGTCAAACCTTGCCAGTTGTGTCAAATAGTTGAACCATTCCTAGTTTCTTTCCTAAAATACATCTCATAATCGCATCGCTCCTATAAAATGATTTGGATTTCAACTGATGATGGAATGCTTAATCTTTTTAAGCTGTCCATAACCTTAGGGTTAATGTTACCCAAAACGATTAAACGCTTATGAGTTCGTTTTTCAAATTGTTCCATTGAAGGCTTATTGACGTGTGGTGCACGACAAATAGTAAAGATTTCCTTACGCGTTGGTAAAGGAATTGGGCCTTTTATGTCACAATTATTGTTTCTTGCAATCTCAATTATTTTCTTAGTGGATTGATCAAGCGTAGCTTGGTCATAAGAAAACAATTTGATTCTCAATTCTTGTTTCATAACATTTCCTTTCAGTTTTTTTCTTTGTTCACTATTGATTAGTTTCTATGACAACACTTTTTGGTGTATCATATTTTCTAAAATAGTCTATATATTATATATACAATCGTAAAAAATAAATAAATATTTTAGATATTTTAAAGAACATGATAAATCAAGGTGATTTATCCACTAAAAATCCACATTTTTTGCACAAATTCATTAGTAAAAATAAAAAACAACCTTTAGTTGTTTTTTAAGTTATTTAATGGTTTAATTTTCCTCGATTGGAACATATTTTCCAGCATAGATGCTTCAGTTGGTAGAATTTTCATAAGTTTCGATCGAATTTCCTGGTACATGGATATGTTCTAATGGTGTCCCGCTAGTATATAAAACATCCTCTAATTGTGGCGGATTTGCTGCACCAATAGTAATATCTTTTAAGTCAGGACAATGATCAAAACAGTTTTTAGCAATTGATCAGACGCAACCACCTAAATTAATCTCTTTTATGCCTGATTTTGCAAATGCTTCTTCACCAATTTGACTAAATGAGTTAACAGAGTTAATTTCGAGGGTTGAGCAGTTGTAAAATGCCCGTTTTTCCACAACTTCTAATCGTGGGTGTGGTTTTGTTGTATAAAAAGATACATTTTGGCAATTTTCAAAGGCTGATTCGCCAACATATTTAACTCCTGGTAGTTCTAAACCAAATAAATTAATTTGATTCGAAAAGGCATTGTCACCAATAGTTGTATATGTTTCTAAAAGTTTAACTCCACCTAGAGATATACCACTTCTAGAACAAAAATTATTAGCAATTTTTGTAACAGGTATATCATAGATATAATCTCGAGGTTTATTTATAGAAGATACTCTTGAATCAACATGATCTAAAGTTCAAGTCAAATTAATCGATTGACGTGAAAAGTAATACATGTAACCTTGTTTGTCTGCTTCTTTGTAATTTAACCCATCGACAACATTTAGTGTAATGACTATTTCATCACTAGCAAACGGTTCTAATACACTAATTGCTTTAATTGTTAGCTGGTAAATACCCTCATAAGAAGAATCAACATTTGTTGACATCTTAATTTGTGCACTTTCTGTTCTAACATCTAATGCAAATAATGGATTATTATCTAAATCTGTATCTTTAGCTCCAATTAATTTAGTAATATCTCAATCACATTCTTTTGAAACTAAATGTTGTGGATAATCACTTCTAGTGGCAATTAAGCCTAAATCAATATCTGCTGTTGATGTGGTAAACACTAGTGGATTAACATCATTACAAGTTATTTCAATTTGATCAGGACCTACCACTGGTTGATCATCATATACTTCAATACTAAATGGTTGTGGTTCAGATTCAACTTGAATATCATTTTGTTTTGCTTGGGCTGATATAACAAAGTTATATGTTCCTACTTCTACGTTAGCATCAATGTGAAATTTACGATCACTTTGAATGGAAATTCATGTTGGAACATTGCCTTTATCATCTTTAAAGTTAAAGGATGTTATCGCTTTGATGGGGTTGCCTTGTTCATCTAAGCATTTAACATTAATTGCTTTAGTGGTTTGGACATTACCAATGGCAATCCTTTCAGGCATATCCTCTGGTAATGTCATATTAATTGTTTTTAATATAGGTTCTGATGGATCATCTTCTTCATGTTCATAATGAATGCTGCAACCTATAAGTGCAGGAATAAGTGCAGTTGTTGATATAGCAGTGGCTGCAAAAACTACTTTTTTTAAACTAATCTTTCTCATATATAGCTATTGACCAAAAAATCTAAAAATTTAAGAAAAATTTAATCGATACGTCGTAAGTACCGATTAAATCTGGGATTTTGGCGGAAAAAATTTTATTCGTTTAAGCTATTTTCTTGACAATTTTGTCCAAATTTTTCTTTTTTATCTAACTATAATTTCAAGTTATTCTTTTTAGCAAAGTTTTCCATATAAGTAGTAAACCACTTTGGTGCCTTAGGTGGTTTAGGCCCACCTTCACGCTTAACTGCGACAATCACTTGCGGATTGTCTAGTTGATCTTTGCTTTGTTTAAATTGTTCTTGGGTCATAACCAAAATATCGAATCTTTCGATAAGTTGATTATAAGAATAATATTTAATAAAATTTTGCATTAAATTACAACCATACAATAGTATGGTTCCTCCTAATAAGTAATTGACCAAAAAAATTAAAAATTTAAGAAAAATTTAATCGATGCATCGTAAGCACCGATTAAATCTGGGTTTTTAGCAGAATAAATTCTATTTAACTGCTATTACATCAATTTCAACTTTTGCATTTTTTACCATGCCAGAAACTTGCACACAAGCTCTAGCTGGTTTGTGATTACCAAAATAATTTGCATAAATTTGATTGCAAGCAGCAAAGTCATTTAGATCGGCTAAGAAAACGTTGCATTTAACAACACTTTCTTTTGCATAGCCGGCTTCTTTTAAGATAGCATCAATGTTTTTAAATACTTGTTCAGTTTGTTCTTGGATTGAAGCTCCAGCAAGATTTCCTGTAGCAGGAACAATGCCTAATACACCTGATACATATAATGTATTTCCGGTGTCAATAGCTTGACTGTATGGGCCTAATGCCGCTGGAGCATTACTTGAACTAATTACTTTCATATTATTTCTTTCCTCTGTATGTTTCTTTTAATAATCGTTTATAAAGATGGGTAATTGATTTTGTTGTATTAGTCATATATACATCTAAGATGCCACCAATCAATGGTGAAATATCAACAATATGTAATCCATTAATTGGTAAATCATAAACTTGATCTAAAGTGTTAGAAATGAATAAACCATCAATTCATTTGTGCTTTAAAGCGTTGTTGAATGAAGAAACAGCATCACGAGAGAATAAACCATGTGTTGCTCCAGCAAAAATCTTTTTTGCTCCTTTTTTCTTTAAAACTCTGCAAGCAGCAATTAATGTCCCACCAGTATCGATCATATCGTCGATAATGATACAGTTCTTACCTTTTACAGAACCTAATACATTAGTAATTTCAGCTTTATTAGGTTCTGGACGTCTTTTATCTAAAATTGCTACTGGTAAGTTGTAATGAATTGCTAAATCTCTTGCTCGTTTTACTGAACCATAGTCTGGTGAAACAATTACAGTGTTTTTTACACCAGTTCTAGCAATCATTTCATCTAATACACTAAAACTTGCTGTGCAAGTATCAACTGGTACATCAAAGAAACCTTGTGCTTGTGTTGAGTGTAAATCCATGATGGCAATTCTTGTTGCTCCTGCTTTTTCAATTAGGTTAGCAACTAATTTACATGTAATTGGTTCACGACCTTTTGTTTTACGGTCTTGACGAGCATAACCATAGTATGGTAACATTACCGTAATACTTCTAGCACTAGCTCGTTTAAATGAATCAATGGCAATTAGCAATTCCATTAAGTTTTCATTGACTGGTTTAGATGTTGATTGAATGATAACAACGTGTTTGTTACGAATTGTGTCAACCGCTTTAACCATCGTTTCACCATCAGCAAAATGTTTAATTTCTACTGGTGATAAACTAATCTTTAAGTGCTTTGCTACCTTTTCACCTAGTCGTTTACTAGCTGATAAAGCAAACAAAACACTTTTATCTTTATTAATCATATTTCCCCATTCCTATAGAACAATTATAAAATAAATATAAAAAAAATAACCACTATGTGGTTATTTTGTTTATCTATTATGTTGGGCCATCATAAGCTCAATAGTCTGTTTTAAATGATAAATTAAATTCACGAACTTCGTTTTGAATGAATC
>JAZLIV010000045.1:0-3365 GCA_045617545.1 Mycoplasmoidaceae bacterium
TCCTATTGATGATAGTGATGATGCTTTATGCAAACCTGACATGCCAGGTTCAAAAGAAAAACTAACTGAGCTTGTTTGAAAAACAGCTAGAAAGATTTATGGTGAAAATCTTGATAAAGCAATTGCTGAACGAATAAATAAGGAGTTAACTGGTATTAACTCAAAAGGTTATGAAGTAATTTACTGAATAAGCCATCTTTTGATTGAACAATCAAACAAAGATGGTTATATTGTTGGTTCGCGTGGTTCGGTTGGTTCATCTATTGTTGCCTTCTTAGCAAATATCTCTGAGGTTAATCCTTTGCCACCACATTATGTTTGTCCTGAATGTAAACATTATGAAGCATATCCTGATAAAAATATAGATGGATTTGATTTACCACCAAAGAAATGTCCTAAGTGTGGTAAAGACATGATTCGTGATGGACACAACATCCCTTTTGAAACATTCTTAGGTTTCAATGCTGATAAGTTACCAGATATTGACTTGAACTTCTCTGGAGAATATCAAGCTAAAGCCCATAACTTTATTCGTGAAATGTTTGGTGAAACCCAAGCATTCCGTGCGGGAACAATTGGTACAGTTGCCAATAAGATGGCAATTGGTTATGTTAAATCATACTTTGAACAAACTGATCCAAGCGCTAGACCAAGCAGAGCTTTGGTTGATGCTTTAGCAAAAAAATGTGAAGGTGTTAAACGAACAACTGGACAACACCCTGGTGGAATTATTGTTGTACCAAAAGGACATAGTATCACTGAATTTACGCCATTTAACTATCCATCGAACGATAAAACCAAAGATTGGTTTACAACGCACTTTGATTTCCACTCAATTGATAAGAACTTATTAAAGTTTGATATCTTAGGTCATGACGAACCTACAATCTTAAAACATTTACATGATATTACTAAAATTGATCCTCGAACTATTCCTAATCATGATGAAAAAGTATTGCAATTATTTGCAAATAGCAAATCATTAGGAATTGTTGATGAAAATTATGATCAAGAAAAATTAGCAACAATTGCTTTACCTGAATTTGGAACAAACCTAACTCGAGGAATAGTTGCTAAAACAAAACCAACTTGTGTTGGTGATTTAATTAGAATATCTGGTTTAAGCCATGGAACTGGTGTGTGAAGAGGTAATGCTGATGAGTTAGTATCACAAGGCGTACAACTAAGTCAAGTGGCTGCCTGTAGAGAAAACATTTTCCAATTCTTAACTGATTGTGGAATGAACTATAGTCATTCCTTTAAAGCAACAGAAAACATCCGTAAAGGAAAAGGTGTTTCCGTTGAATATGAAAAGGAAATGATTGATGCCCATGTTCCAAGATGATATATTGATTCATGCAAGAAGATTCAATATTTATTCCCAAAAGCTCATGCCACAGCTTACGTGCTTGATGCCATTAGAACAGCCTGATACAAAGTATATTACCCAGCCCAATTCTATGCAGTATGGTTTTCAATTCGTTCTGATGTCTTTGATATTGAAACAGTAATCAAAGGACCACTAGAAGTAGAAAAAGTGTTTAAAGATTACAAATCAAGAATTAAAGCAAAAACTAGTGATCTTAAATTATCAAATAAACAAATTGAATTAATTCCAATTTTTGAAGTTTGTTTGGAGATGTTTGCTCGGGGAATCAATATTTTAAATATTGATATTAACAAATCATTAGCTACTGATTTTATTGCTGAAGGTAATACAATCTTACCACCATTTACAAGCTTAGATGGGTTAGGCAAAGAAGCAGCTGATTCAATTGTTGCTGCAAGAAACCAAAAACCATTTAGTTCAATTGCTGATTTACAAAAGCGAACAAAGTTGTCTACAACTTTGATTGGTAAGTTACAAGACCTTCATGTATTAGATAATCTTGACCAAGATGATCAAATGCGCTTGTTTTAGTGTATAATCCTATAGCCTAACAGTCAATCGCTGTTGGCAACAATAGAGGAAACTCCATGCTTGCACAAGGTGTTAACCTTGTAGTGATTGTGTGTGATTAAAAAATAAGTCACAGCACTCCTCATGACGGAAAGAACTATCTAAGGTCTTATTGACTATGAGAACGCTTTAATAGTACCACAGAGACGAGCTAGGTGGAAACACTTAGATGAAACGCGGTAAACCCCACAAGCAAGAAACCTAAATTTTGGTAAGGGAATCTTTAGATTAGAAGTGAATAATCTATAGAATAAAGCACAAAGACTATGCCTTTAAGGCACCAACATGCTTTATAGATAAATGATTGACCAAGACAGAACATGGGTTATGTTAGGCAAGGAAAAACAGGCTTAGGCCTGTTTTTATTTATAATAAAAATGAGGTATTGAATATGCAATATAAAATAGTTAAATCTAAACCTTTTCTTAAAGATTTAGAAAAGACTTTAAAAACATGAACTGATAAAGGCTGGGAGCTAGTTAGTCATGCGTCTAACTCTGGAACAGCTGGACATACCTTTATCTTTAAGAAAAAATAGGACTATGTCCTATTTTTATTTTGTTTTATAATATATAACTATGAAAAATCAATTTGATGTAATAGTTATTGGTGCTGGTCATGCTGGACTTGAAGCTGCATTTGCTGCAGCTCATTTAGGCATGAAGACAGCTTTAATTACATTAAATATGGAACATATTGGTGATACACCATGTAATCCATCTATTGGTGGACCAGCTAAAGGTGTAGTCACACGAGAAATTGATGCTTTGGGTGGCATGCAAGCCATAGCTGCTGATAAAGCACAATTACAAATGAAACTTTTAAATGCCGCTAAAGGAGCAGGGGTATGAGCACTTCGTGCTCAAATTGATAAAGTTAAATATCATGATTTCTGGGTTAATGAAATTAAACACACAAAAAATTTAACTTTAATTATTGATGAAGCTAAAGAATTAATCATTAAGAACAAAGTTCTTAAAGGTGTTAAAGGTGCAAAAGCAATTTATTCATGCAAGACAATGGTTTTAACAACTGGTACATATTTAAAACCAATTTGTCATCGTGGATTAGAACAATTACATGAAGGACCAAGTGGACAAAAAGGCGCTAACTATCTTTCAGATAGTATGGTTAAAAATGGTATTAAGTTAATCCGTTTAAAAACCGGAACGCCACCACGAATTTTAAAATCAAGTATCAATTTTAATAAGATGCAAGTCGAACCGGGGACAAATGATATTTTATCATTTGAACATTTTAATCCAACTTACTTACCATTTGATATGCAAACTGTATGTCATTTGACATACACAAATACTAAGACACATAAGATTATCAGAGATAATATCTCCAAGTCAGCAATGTATTCAGGAAGAATTCATTCAATTGGTCCTAGATACTGTCC
>JAZLIV010000046.1:0-8439 GCA_045617545.1 Mycoplasmoidaceae bacterium
AACCATATCAATTTCATGAGCTCCATTTTCAATGGCATCTAATGCTTCAGCACATTTGATTTTAGTTGTCATTTGTCCTAAAGGAAAACCAATAACTGTACAAACCTTAACATCTGATCCAGATAATAGCTTAGATGATAAAGAAACATAACATGGATTAACACAAACAGAAGCAAAATTGCATTGTTTGGCTTCCAAACATAGCTGTTCAACTTCTTTTGGACTAGCATCTGGTTTTAATAATGTGTGATCAATAAATTTATTTAATTCCATCTTAAACTTTTTCCTTAATGATTGATTCTAAAGCAAGTTGAGCCATGTCATCAAAAGTACAAGCTCTAGCTTGTGGAGTCATCATTTCATCTTTTTCCATATTATCACTTACTGTTAACAAACATGCAACGTGTCCTTTATGAGTTTTTCCCTCTAAAAATAGACCAAAACCTTCCATTTCAGAAACACTTGTTCCTGTCAATTTTAATGTGTCTTCAATTGTTGCGCGGTTATAAAAGAATGAAGAAGAAAAGGCTGGACGTTCAATAATATCAATGCCTAATTTCTTTGCTGTTTTTTTAATAAGTTGTTGTGAACAAGGTGTTGGATAGAAAACATTTTTCTTATCAGGTTTTGTTCTTGTTCAATGTTTAATTGGCATATCTGATCAACATGATTTAGCTAAAATGACATCACCAATACGCGCTTTAGCTTTGTTGGTTACACCACAACTACCAATTCGATATATTGCTCTTGCTTTATAAAAGGTAAATAATTCATGAACATAAATGCAAATAGAAGGAATACCCATACCATGAGCCATAACTGTCACAGGAACTTTTTTGTATGTACCAGTATAAGCTAACATGCCCCGTATGTCATTAACTAATTTTGGATTAGTTAAATATTTATTTGCAATTCATTGTGCACGTTTTGGATCACCCGGCATCAAAACACGCTTAGCAATTTGTCCTTTGCGAGCACCAATGTGCGGTGTAGAATTAGATAAACCCATAATTATTCTCCGATCTTTTGAAACATTAATAAATTTAATTTATTAGGAATGATTTTAACATTGACATGATCTTGATGTTCTAATAAATTGCCATCATATTCAACCGTCATATCTTTACCCCCTAAATCAACTTCTTTGCAAGTTAAACCAGCATAGGCTTTTAAAGATTTAATCTTACCCTTTTTGCATTTTAATAAATGGCTGATGGTTTTTAAACGACCAAACTTTTTCACATAACTTACAGAAATTAAACCATCATCGATTTTGGCATCAGGAGCAGTAACAATTCCTCCACCAATGGCTATGCCATTGTTCATGGTAAATCACATACTTCTAACTTGTGAGATTGGTCCTTTGTCAATGGCTAAATCATATGTAAAGCTTTTTCATAATAAAGATCTTACTGCTGTAGCGATCTTGTATTGTGTTTCAGGACTAAAGCTTCTCATTTTATTACGGTAAGCAATAACTTCAGCCGACATACCAAGCCCAACTTCGTTGATTGCACGATATTTATCATTTAATAATAAAAAGTCGACAAGTTTTGTGTTTGGATGGTTGACATAGCAATCCATTAAAGTAATGGGGTCAGGATTGACCATATTTAAGGCTCGAACAAAGTCATTACCAGAACCAAAAGGTAAAATTCCAATTGTTGTTTGTTCAAAATTGGCAATTCCATTAAGAATCTCATTGATTGTTCCATCCCCACCCAAACCAATAATTGTTGTTGGTTTGTTTGTGATTGTTAAATCTTGAGTAATGATGGTCGCATGACCAACATTTTCAGTTAAATGAACAATTAAATTCAATTCTGGTTGGGTTTTAGCTCAGGCTTGGATTTTTTCTAAACAAGCAGCCGTTTTTCCTTTTCCAGATGTGGGATTACAGATAAGATGGATGTCTTTCATACTTATTCCCTTTTTTATTTAAATATATATTTAAATTATATAATAATACAAGATTTTAGAGGTTGAAAATGGACAAGATTACTAAGGCGGTAATTCCAATTGCTGGTTGAGGGACAAGAATGCTTCCTGTAACAAAAGCTGTGCCAAAGGAATTGATACCGATTATTAATGTACCGACATTACAATATATTGTTGAAGAAGCAGTTAAATCTGGGATCAAAGAATTTTTAATTATTATTTCCAATAATAAAAAAGTTATTAAGAAATATTTTACAAGAAATGGGCGATTAGAAAAATTGCTGATTAAACAAAACAAACCTGAGTTGTTAAGAAAAGTAAAAGCTATCAATAAGATAGTAAAAATTAGATATGCTTATCAAAATGTGCAATTAGGTTTAGGTCATGCCATTAATCTTGCAAGAGGTTTTGCTGATAATAAACCTTTTGCCGTTTTGTTGGGTGATGATATTGTTGTATCGCGAAAGAAACCAGCTTTAGCTCAATGTATTGATGTGTATAACAAAACAGGATGTCCAGTTGTTGGTGTTCAAGAAGTTGATTTAAAAAATGTTAACAAATACGGAATAGTTAAACCAGTTAACAAACGAAAAGTAAGACGTAAATTTTTTGCTATTAACGATATGGTTGAAAAACCATCAAGAGCTAAAGCTCCAAGTAAACATGCTATTTTAGGACGCTACATTTTAACACCTGACATCTTTGATACAATAAAACAAATTAAAAGAGACCGTTCTGGTGAAATCCAACTCACTACTGCTTTAAAAGAATTATTAAAGAAACAAAAGCATATGTATGCTTGTAACTTTGATGGTTTATGATACGATTGTGGTAATAAATTAGGAATGGTCAAAGCAACAATTGACTTTGCCATTGAAGATCCAGAATTACACAAAGATATTATTAAGTTTTTCAGAGAAAAGAGTAATGACTATCGATTACAACTAATAAAATCACGTATCGTTAAAGCATTCCGTCGATCATAAATTTATTTTTAATAATAAAAAATTATGGTAAAAAACTGTAATTAAATAGTTTAATGTATATATGAATCAAAAAACATTAACAATAGTTGTTTGTTGTTACAACTCTAGTAAAACAGTAGTGAACACAATTGAGTCAATTGATGTTAGTGTCAACAAAGATGTTGATGTTTTTTTAATCGATGATGGGTCAACTGATAACTTACATGATGTTGTCGCTCCATATTTAAGAAAATACCCAAATAATATTCATTATTTCCGTAAGGAAAATGGTAACTGAGGTAGCTGTGTCAATTTAGCTATTTCAAAAGCTAACTCAAGATTTTTATCTATTCTAGATAGTGATGACACATACTATGTAAATACGTTGTACAATGTGTTGAAGATATTAAAAACCGTTAAAGCAAACACTGATTTAATTTTTGTTAACTATGAATTTTATTTCAATGAAGATCATAAAACAAAAATTGTTCCAATGCATGTAAGCCGAACTAGGAAACCAATCAAATATATTTCATATAAGAGATTACCATTATTTCATTTACTAACTATTCATTCAGCAATCTTTTCTACCGAAATGTTGAAAACAATAGATCCACTGCCATCAAATGTTTATTATTCAGATAGTTTATTAATTTATCAAGCACTTCTTCGGGCAAAGAGTGCTGGCTATATAGATAGAGATTTTTATTTATACAAATATTCTATTTGTCCTGGAGAACAATCAATCTCAATTGAAAAATCATTAAAGAATTATCATCATTTTGAAGTAATCCTTGAACATGAACTAGCTCAACCATTAAACACTAGAGATTGAAAACGAATGTGAATTTCTAGACGTTGCATTACAATGCAACTATATTGATTAATGCAAATTCTTGCAAAGGATTATTCACGTACTAAGCAACAAAAAGCTCACTTGCTAAAAGGGTATATTAAAAAATTTGATGATATGCAATTATTAAATAATTGCGAAGGTAGATTGCATACGCCGCTAACATTAATTATGCGTAGACATCCTAACTTTGCTATTTGGTTAACAAAAGTAGCGATGGTTTTCTATCGTACTGGTTTTGTTAAAGCAACTGACTATGCCAAAGGCAATCGAAAGAAAATGAAAGAACTTGGTCGTGCAATAAGAATGAAAGTTTTGGCAGCGGCTCGTCGAAAAAAAGACAAAAAGGATTAATTTATTTAGAAATTCGTCCAATATCACCAATATCTAATTTAGTATTAGTTTGGATTTTGTATTTATACATTGGTTTATTAACTCGATCAACTTCAACTTGATCTTTCATATCAAATAACTTTGTTATTTTTATACCAGTTATTAAATCATGGTTTTTGCCAAACACTTCAAAAGTATCGTTGCATGTAAAGAAGTTTTTACTTGTAACAATATAACCATCTTCTACTTTTTCATTAACAATGAATGCAAAGTTTTGTGATAGTGGTTTATCACTTTCACGATAAAGCATTTGCTTTTGTGTCGGGTTGCCATCAAATCATGCATATGATGTCTCACGATTTGCTGCTTTATTTAAATCATCCTCATACATTTTGATGCGGTCAGGATTTAACTTTTTACCATAATAATCTTTAAGCGCGTGGGAATAATTATTGATAATAGTAGCAATATAGTGAAGGGATTTCATTCTTCCTTCAACTTTAAAACTTGCTATTCCGGCTTCAATCAATTTTGCTAAATGGTTAACATGGCAAATGTCTTTGGTTGACATTGTAAATTTCTTTGAAATTAATTTACCATCTTGATCTTTTAATTCTCAATTTCAACGACAACTTTGAGCACAACCTCCAACATTAGCATCACGTAGTGAGAAGTTATTTGACATCATACAGTGTCCAGAATAACCAACACACAATGCACCATGGATGAAGTATTCTACTTCCATGATACCTTTCAATGTTTTAGCCATACTAGATAGATTTTTGAAATCTACTTCTCTAGCCGTAACAATTCTTGTCGCACCAACAGCTTTGTGTCATCACAAGGCAGCTTTGCTGTTGCATACTGATTGTTGGGTTGAAACATGAATCGGAACATGTGGATAAGATTTATGAATGGTTTGCATTATATAAGGATCAGCACAAATAAACCCATCTGGTCGAAAGACCATAAGTTGATCTAGATATGGTTTAAAGTCTCTAACCATGCCATTATGACAAAGAATGTTTGTCACTAAATACGCCTTAGCATTATGCTCGTGTGCATACTTGATCGCCAAACGTAATTCATTGATCTCAAAATTATTTGCTCGGGCGCGCAATGAATATTTTTTTCCACCTAAATATATTGCATTGGCACCAAAGTCAATGGCCATCATGGCTTTTTCTAAATCACCAGCTGGAGCTAACAATTCAACAAACTTATTCATTGTCAACCTCCCGTTGTAGATGCAATAAACCCCTTGTTGGGTCTAGAAAGCCACAGGCTGATACTTTGTTTAGGTTTGCTAGCTGCTTAGCCAGAATCGGCTTATTTTCATTAAATGTTTTATTTTTGATCGCTTCTAGTGCGCGTACATATATATCTAATGTATTATCAACTCATGCTTGGTCATGAAGGTAACTTAAAAAGTTAATGCTATCAACTCCAGCTTCAACAAGTTTGTCTAAGTAATCTAAGATGGAAACGTTATAGCCAGTAAACATGTGGCTACCAGTTTCATCCTCAATAATAATATTGGGAAGATCTCGTGTCTCTTCTTTTAAATAAAATAATTTATTTTGTACGTCTATATCTAGATTAAATTGGTTTTTGAAGTTGGTTAACAATTGTCATTTTGAATGCATCATTAAACCAAAGCCTTCGGCTTGGATGTGTAATTTAACATTATTTTTATAATCACAAAAATCTTTAACTTCATTAAAATGAAGTTCACGTGGTAAGACCACTTCGTTAATGTTATGGCTTTTATAAAAAGGCAGTTGACTATAGTTGGTTGTTAAAGTTTCAGAATTGTAGACAAAATTTGGTTGGTAACTTATTTCATCACAAATTTCTTTTATAGCAATATCTGTAAAAATGATAGTTCTAACATTTAATGCGCTTAATTGTTTTAGTGTTTTGGTTAATAGTTCAAGTTGATCATCAACATATAAGTTGTTAAGGCTAACGGCTAATTTAGCACAATTAATTTCTTTGATTTCATCAATAGTTAAAAGACATGTATTTCTTGTGGAAAGTTTGTTTTTCATGCCAACAATAACATAGTCAACATCTTTGTTGTCTATGAGCTTTTTAGCATGTGCGAATCCAACCGGATTAACCCAAATTTTCATCTTTTCTCCTTAAGATGGCAAAGCCATCATCAATGTCATGTAATTCAACATGTCATGATTGGTTTGTTAAACCAGATAAAAATTGTTTAAATGCAGCAACCTTATCTCTCAATTTAATGCGGTCTGGTGTCATTTCCTTATCAGTGTGTTGAAATAAATTAATATTATCAATAAAAATAAAACCATTTGGTTTTAAATGGGTAGAGTATTTAGCAAACAATTTTTCTTGGTTGCTTTTCGGGCCATCAAAGATGATGCAATCAAAATCTTGCTTTGGTTCATAATCAAAAGCTGAGATATTAACTGGAAAGATTTTATCTTCACCTTGCATATATTCTTGAGCAACGCCAAATCTTTCCGTATCATTTTCTAAAGTAATGATTTTGGAAATACTTGGATGTCTTGCTAAATATTTTGATGAATAGCCATAGGCTGTACCAATTTCTAAAACTTGAGCAATTTGATAATTATCAAAAATATGATAAAGATAATCAATCGTTTTATCTCTCATAATAGGAATATTATGTTCAAGATTAAATTGCTTAAATTTTTCCATGTTCTAACCAACTATTTAAAATAACAACTGCTGACATTTTGTCTTTAATTTTTTTGATTTGGGAAGATTTAAGACCAATGTCTTTCATCATGCCGGTTGCATCTGATGTAGTATATCTTTCATCTTCTAAGACAACAACAACATCTTTGATGTTTGTTTCAATTAATGCTTTAAGTTTATCAACAATTAAACACATTGGACTTTTGTCGCCAGAAGGATATAAGGGATAGCCAAGAACAATCGTATCGATTGTTTGGTTGTATTCATCAATAACTTTTTTAATCTTATTTAAGCATGCATTTAGATCGTTTTTAGCATAGCTAAAATTTTCTACACTGCTGGCAATTTTTTTATTGTCATCAGTGATAGCTATTCCCATGGTTTTTGTCCCAAGATCTAAACCTAATGCTCTCATACTTATATTATTATAATGATAATATAGTATATGGACAAGATTAAACAATTACAAGACATCTTACAAAATTCTAACAGCATCGTCTTTTTTGGTGGAGCTGGTGTTAGCACTGAAAGTGGAATAAAAGACTTTCGTTCAAAAGATGGTTTATATAATCAAAAATTTGATTACCCACCTGAACAAATTCTTTCGCAGCAATTCTTTTTTGTCAAGACTAAAGAATTCTTTGAATTCTATTTTGATAAGATGTTAGATTTATCAATCAAACCAAATGCTGCTCATTTGCAATTGGCTAAGTGAGAAAAATTGGGAAAAGTAAAAGCAATTGTTACACAAAATATTGATGGGCTACATCAACTGGCTGGAAGCAAAAAGGTTTATGAATTGCATGGAACTGTTCATAAGAACAGATGTATCAAATGTAATAAATTCTATTCTGCTGAAGACATTATTAAATTTAAAAATAAAGGAATCCCTAAATGTTCTTGTGGTGGAGTAATCAAACCGGAAGTTGTTTTATACAATGAAGGATTAGATTCTGCAACCATAAATGGAGCAGTTGAAGCAATAGCTTCATGCGATACTCTAATTGTTGCTGGAACAAGTTTAACCGTTTATCCTGCTGCAGGACTAATTGATTATTTTAGAGGAAAACATTTAATTTTAATTAACCGTGATCAAACCGGAAGAGAAACTGGAGCAGAACTTGTCATTAATGAACCAGTTGGTAAGGTTTTAAGTCAAATAAATTTAAAATAAAGAGCGCGCGCTCTTTATTTTTTTTCTTTTACTAGCTTAGTAATTTTTGCTAAGTTATCTGCGGTTGGGCAAGATCCCTGGCAGTAATTATCTTTTCCACCACCACGTCCGCCTGTTATATTATTAATTTCTTTTATTACATCACTTGCATTAGGAACATTAGCGCTTGGATGTTTGCAAACAATATATGATAGTTTGCTTGTCTCATTAACAATAACAAAACCAGTCTTAACATATTTGTTAACAAGTGCTTGAGCAAGTGGACTTAACACCGCTTGTTCTTCATTGTTTAATGTAATTAAGTTATATGATTTGCTTTCATCAACTTTTAATTCATTAACCATCTTCTTAACTTTATTCAAAGATGCATTCTTTTTAAAGAAAGCTAATTCTTTATAGAATTGAGAGTTAAGTTCATCGATTAGTTTTGTGTTAGTTTTAACACTGTCTCATTGTTTTGTTAATTTAACACTATTAAGTCGGAG
>JAZLIV010000047.1:0-8704 GCA_045617545.1 Mycoplasmoidaceae bacterium
CAAGTTATCATCAATTTTAATGTTTGCTGAATTTTTTGTTAGTGCTGGTTGGTTACCAGTTGGGGCTAGATTCTTATTAGCTAAGAAATTTATTAAACTTGATTTACCAACATTTGGTAAACCAACAACCATTAAATAAAACACAGGATTAGCTATCCCTTTGGCTTGTTTCTTTTCTTTAATTGGTTGTAAAACATTGTGGATCTCATTTAATAATCTATTGCGAAAGCCTTTGTCTTTTGTACTACCAATAACTAAACGTTGTCCACTGATATTAGCAATATCAGCAAGATCAGATTTCAATGCAACTTTTAAAACTGGTTTAGCTGATAAACTAGTAAAAATTGGATTGCTAGTTGCTTTAATTGCCCGGCAGTCAACTACTTCCAAAATAAGATCAACAAAGTTGATGTTTTGAACTATATCTTTGCTGGCTTTAGCCATGTGGCCAGGGAACCAATTAATTTTTAATTCATCCATTTTTATAAAAACCTTTGTTTTGTAAATTTATTATAGTTGTATCAACAATATCACTTGCCACTATATGCATTGCCATATAATCAACGGCCTTTATTAAAGACATAGTCTTTTAAAGCAATAATTCCACAGCCAACTAATGCCAATGTTGGAATACCAATAATTTGACAAGTCTTTGGGCTAAAGCCAAAGATTGCTGCTACTTGTGCATATTCGCCAGTATCTCAATCATTAAATGATAAGCCAGAACAGTTTCAACGACAACCTGTTGCTGCCATACAAATTGCAACATAACTATAGAACAAAATAGTAATAATTAGCGTTGCTAATCAATTCTTTCATCCACCACTTGGAGTGTTTAGCAAAACAGCTACTGACATTATCACTTGAATAAAGTGCATAATGAAATAACAAGAGTTTGGGTCTTCACCAAAAAATATAAATTGAATAGTAAAGGAAATAGGAATGGTTTGGTCAAAAGACATCGAAATGATTGTAATTGATCCACCAATTAAAGCAAGAGGAGCTGATGCTCTTGCTACTTTTCTTGTTGGATCTAAAATTAATGCAGCCAATATAAATAAAGCAAAAAATGGACAAACATCTAACATATAAGCTCGTGAGATAGCTACGCTAGGGTCATAAGCACTAGGATCTTCAAACGGAACCATTTTCGTATAATCGATTCATTCTGGAACAAATCTAAAGACAAGTAATCAAACAAAACAAAAACCAGCAACAATTAATCAAAAGAAGTAACAATTTGTTACTTTCTTAATATATTTGTTGCAAACAATCATAATAATGATTAAAGCAACAGTAATCAATACTAATGCTAATCCACCTGGATTCATAATGTTTAAATTATATATATAATTTTAACTCTATTTTATACATAATCATGTAAAATAAATATACGAGGTATAAATTATGAAAAGAATAGCCATAAACGGTTTTGGTCGTATTGGTAGATTATTTTTTAGAAAAATAATTAATGACAAAAAAATTAATGTTGTTGCTATCAATGACTTAACTGATTCTAAAACTTTAGCTCATTTACTAAAGTATGACTCTGTATATCGTGCATGTCATGCAAAAATTAGTTATGATGCTAAAAACATTATTGTTAATGGTAAAAAGATTCCAATCTTTGCTGAAAAAGAACCTGAACAACTTCCTTGAAAAAAATTAAAAGTAGATGTCGTTGTTGAATGTACTGGTCGTTTTGTTTCTGAAGATGGTGCCAAAAGACACCTAGTTGCTGGCGCAAAGAAAGTTTTACTTTCTGCTCCTGCTAAAAAGGGAAACATTAAAACTATTGTCTATGGTGTAAACCACAAGACACTAACTAAAAATGACAAAATTGTTTCTGGTGCAAGTTGTACAACAAACGCTCTTGCCCCATTAGCAAAACTTATCAATGATAAGTATGGTATTGTTCGTGGTTTCATGACAACAGTTCATGCTTATACAGCTGACCAAAGATTACAAGACGCACCTCACTCTGATTTAAGAAGAGCTAGAGCTGCTGCTGTAAGTATGGTACCAACAACAACTGGTGCTGCTAAAGCAATTGGTCTAGTTATTCCAGAACTAAAAGGTAAAATGCATGGTTTAGCTATTCGTGTTCCAACTGTAACTGGTTCGATTGTTGATTTAGTTCTTGAACTAAAGAAATCACCAACAGTTGAGCAAATTAACAAATATGTTGAATCAAAAGCAAATGACACAATTGGTTACAACGATGAAGAAATTGTTTCATCAGACATTATTGGTGAAACACATGGATCAATCTTTGATCCAAAACTAACAATGATGTTAGATGTTGATGGCAAGAAATTTTATAAGCTATTTACTTGATACGACAACGAATCAAGTTATACTTGCCAATTAATTCGTACTTTGAAACACTTATTAACTTTATAAGATGAATAAAACACAACTTCAAAAAATCCCAACATTACAAAAAACCGATGTCACTAACAAGACTTGTCTTGTTCGTGTTGATTTTAACGTTCCAATTAAAAATGGTAAAATCACTGATACATCACGAATCACTGCTGCTAAACCAACTATTGACTACTTGCTAAAAGCAAGAGCGAAAGTAGTTTTACTATCACACTTATCACGAATTAAAACTCGTGAAGATATTAAATCTGGTAAAAAATCATTAGCAATTGTTGCTAAAGAATTAGAAAAAATATTCCCTAAGAACAAAGTTATCTTTGTTAAAGATAACACTGATAAGAAATTACCAAGTTTAGTCAAGAAAATGAAAAGCAAAGAAATCATGTTATTGCAAAACACAAGATACAATGATGTAGATGCTAAAACAGGTAAAGTGATTAAACGTGAAAGTAAAAACGATCCAAAACTTGCTAAGTTTTGAGCAAGCTTAGGTCAAGTATATATTAATGATGCCTTTGCTACAATCCATCGTGGTCATGCATCTAATGCTGGCATAGCTAAGCATATTAAATCAAAATGTATCGGTTTCTTAATTCAAAAAGAATTAGAAAACCTTATTAAGTTTGATAAATATGCAGCAAAACCAATCGTTTCAGTAATTGGTGGAGCAAAGATTGCTGATAAGATCAGCTTATTACATACATTAATGGAAATGTCTGACCAAATCATTATCGGTGGTGGTATGGCTAACACTTTCTTAGTTGCCAAAGGCATATCAGTCGGTAAGAGTTTGCATGAACCAGAAATGGTTGATACAGCAAAAGTTTTATATCATAAATATAAAGATAAGATTATTTTACCAATTGACTTACATATGGCTAAGGCTTTTGAAAATGAACGTGGTAAAGTTGCATCAATTAAGAATATCCCACAAAATCTAATGGCCCTAGATGTTGGTCCAAGAACTATTCGACTATACACACGTGTATTAAAGTTTGCTAAAACAATTTTCTGAAATGGCCCAACTGGCGTATGTGAATTTAGTAACTATGCAAAATCAACTAAAGCTATTGCATTAACTATTGCTTCAGCAACAGCTAATGGTGGCTATAGTTTAATTGGTGGTGGTGATACTGCCGCTGCCGCTGTTAAGTTTGTTAATGCTTCAAACTTTAGCTATATTTCAACTGGTGGTGGAGCAACACTTGCTGTACTAGCTGGTGACAAACTTCCAGGTTTAGCTCTAAAATAAAGAAAAAATAGAAGGTTATACCTTCTATCTTTTTTATATATAAATAAATAGATACATCATATATATAATAGATTTATATTATTTATTTTTTATGAAAAAAGGTAAATTGATTGTAATATGTGGTCCATCGGGAGCAGGCAAGAAAACTGTCTGATCCAATGTTATTACACAAAAAAAATACAATACTATCTTCTCAGTTTCAATGACAACAAGAAAACGTCGTCCTGGTGAAAAAGAAGCTGTAGACTATTTTTACGTATCACGTAAGAAATTTGAAAATGCTATTAACCAAAAGAAAATGCTTGAATGAGCAATATATGTTAATAACTATTATGGAACACCACGTGAATTTGTTAGAAAAAACTTGGCTAAAGGTGTCAATGTCTTTTTAGAAATTGAAATGCAAGGTGTTTTACAAATTCTTAAAAACTTTAAGAATAAAAGAAGACTATTGACCATTTTCATTGCACCACCAGATTTGAAAGAGCTTGAAAAGCGTTTGCGTTCTAGAAGTACCGAACCAGAGATTGTTATTAAACAACGTATTAACCAATCTAAATGAGAGCTAACAAAAAAAGATTTATTTAAATATGTCATTATTAATGACTCAGTAGCTAAAGCTAAGAAACGTTTAACAACGATTCTTAACAAAGAGTTATTAGGTAAGTAATGAACAAAACATCTTTTTATAATTTCGACTTAAACCAATTAGAAAAATATTTAGTTGATCATCAACTTAAGTCTTATGTTGCAAAGCAACTATTTAATTGAGTTTATAAAAAGAATGTTACTGATTTTAACCAAATGTCTAATGTTGGAAAGGCTAATCAAGATTTGTTATCATCATTATTTGTTTTTGATAATTTGGAGATTGTCAAAGTTTTGACTGACGATACTAAAGAAACTATCAAGTTTCTTTTTAAACTTAAAGATGATAATTGTATTGAAACAGTAATCATGAAATTTGATTATGGCTATTCAGTGTGTGTATCAACACAAGTTGGTTGCAACATGGGATGCAAATTCTGCGCTAGTGGAACACACAAAAGAATTCGTAACTTAGAAGTTAGTGAAATTGTTTTACAATTTATTACTGCAAATAATTGGTTAAAAAAGAATCTTAATGATCATTTATCTAACATTGTTGTTATGGGCATAGGTGAACCATTAGATAATTTTGATAATGTTGTAACAGCCTTAAAAATCATAACAAATCAACATGGATTAGAGGTTGGCTCAAGGCATATTACGATCTCCACTTGTGGTTTATGTAATAAAATTATTGATTTTGCAAAAGTATTACCACAAATCAATATTGCCATTAGTTTACATGCATCAAATGATAAAGTACGAAATGAACTAATGCCAATCAATAAAACCTATCCTTTAGCTAAACTAATTGCCACTTGTAAAGAATATTTGACCGTCTCTAATCGGAGATTAACCTTTGAATATATCTTACTAGATGGTATCAATGATAGTGATGCTCATGCTTTAGAATTAGTTCACCTTCTAAAAGGTCTATTATGTTATGTTAATTTAATACCTTATAATGAAACATATCTAAGTAATTTAAAAAGAAGTAAAAGAGTTAGGCAATTCTTTAACATTCTTAATAAGAATAAATTACAAGCAACCATTAGATTAGAAAGAGGAACTAAGATTGCTGCAGCATGTGGCCAACTTAGAATACAACATAATGAAGAACACAAGAATTAAATTTGCATGTAAATCATGAAAAGGTAAAAGACCAATTAACCAAGATGCTTTAGCATGTTCCTTTAATAAAGATGGTGATTTCTGTGCAGTTGTTTGTGATGGTTTAGGATCTGTTGCTGGTTCTGAACATGCCTCAAAACTAGTTTCTAATGTTTTTGCTGATGCTTTTATTAAAACTAAAAACCTAGAAAAGCCAACTCCATGGTTTAAAGAAACATTGCGTTTAGCTCTAAATGAATTAAATAATTATGTGATTGCACATAATTGTCGTCCAATTGCAACAACTATTGCCTTATTACTAGTCATTGGCAAGAAATTCTATTCATACAACATTGGTGATACACGAGTGTTTATGATTAAACCAAATGATGAAAAGAAAGAAATTAAACAATATAGTTATGATCATAACTATAAAAACTATTTAATTTCTGAAGAAGTTAGTGAAGAAGCGTTCATGGCAGCTAAACCAAAATGACATTCTTTAACAAACTACATTGATGCCTCTAACCCTAAAGTTGCGAAGTTTGATACTAACTCTGGAGAAATCAATGGTAAAACATTCTTCTTAGTTTGTACTGATGGACTATATGGTTATGTTTTAGATAATCAAAAATATGACATCATAACAAAGTTATATTACCCAACCCCTCTTAAATCAAGTTTATTAAATAAAACCGCTTATGCTAACGGTTCAGATGATAACATTTCTGGTATTTTAGTAACAGTTAAATAATATGGAAGACAAAAACCTTTTACAACCTAACACACCTTTATATGATTCTCAATATGTTATTGAGAAAAATATTGGTAAAGGTGGCGATGGTTATGTTTATACGGTTCATCACAAAGATAACCCTTCTTTAAAATTTGCAGCTAAAGTTTTTAAAAAACCAGAAAAGATGACTGATGATTATTGACGAAAACGTGGTGATGAAGCATTAACCGCCATTAGAATTTCACAAAAAGAAAATCCTAACTTAGCAAAGACATATGATGTCTTTGTTACTGATGAAGATCAAATTGTTTTCATCATGGAATATATTGATGGAATTACTTTACGTAGTTATTTAAATGATCATAAGTGTATTTCACCTAAAGTAGCCTTGACTATCTTTAAGAAGATGCTTAATGGTATTAAGCAACTACATCACTATAAACAATCAATTATTCACCGTGACTTAAAACCAGAAAACGTGATGGTTAGTCATGATTTATCGAAGGTTGTTATTGTTGACTTTGGTATTTCTACGGTAGTAACCAAAGATCTTGACCAAAACAAGATTATGACCGAAGAGACAGAATTATTTGGAACAGAATCATATATGCTTCCTGATTTGCCAAAAGAATATAGCAAAAAAGAAGGAACGAAAAATATTTCTGTTCAATCTGACTTCTTTTCATTAGGAGTTATCCTATATGAAATGATTATGGGTGAACTACCTTTTGGTAGAGTATTAGATGATGAAGGTTATGTTGACAAAATAAAAACTATTAGATTACCACTGAGATATGATATGTTTAATATCTCATCTAACCCAACTATTCCAACTAGTTTAGAAAACATTATATATCGTTGTATTGCTAGTAAGCCTAATGAAGTTAAATATCGTTATTCTGATATTGATGAAATTATTGAAGATGTTAATAAATGTTTCCCATTATTAGATACAAAATCTGATCCAACACCATTATTAAAGCCAGTTAATCAACGTTTATATCGTACATATTCCTTAATTGACATTGATAATGTCAAAATGAGCCAAAAATGATATAAGCAATGATGGTTCTTTATCTTAGTCTTTATTGCGGCTGTTGCTTTAATCGTTGTCGCAATTATCTATTTCTTTATAATCTAAAGTATGAACAAGAATAAATACAATTGAGACTTAGAAAGTCTTTTACATAATAAATCATTAAATGATTTATTTAATCAGTGATATAAAACTGAATTAAAACAAGTAGCTTTAATCAATAATTTTTATAAGACAAAAGCTAATTTTAAGAAATGATTAGATCTTAGTTTAGAGACAACTAAGTTATCTAATCGTTTACTAAACTATGTTTCTAACCATAATCAACAAGAACTTGATAATCCGCAATGGATTGGTTGAGAACAAAAAATTACATATATTGCTAATGAATTATCTTTAAAGACATCTAACTTTACTAACTTAGTTATTGAAAACGAAGATAAGATTAAATCTTATCTTAAAGATCCAAAATTAAAAGTTTGGACAAGACAATTTGATTTAATCTTTAAAGACAAGAAACATATCTTAGATAAGAAGTCAGAATTATTACTTGCCAAGATTGCCCCAGCAACTACTGGCATCTTTGAAGTTTATTCTACACTAACAGATTCTGATCTTAAATATGCTGATGCAATAGACAAAAAGGGTAAACACTATCCAATTAAAACTCCGACAGATGTAATTAAAATTTTAAAAGATCCATCTGATCGAGTTTTACGTAAATCAGCATGAATTAGTTTTAATGATGCTTTTAACTCTGTTAAAAACACTTTAACTAAGACTTTATATTTTAATTATTTAAAAGCAAACAAATTATCACAATTGAGAAAATATAAGGATTATATTGATGCTGCCTTAGATAATGATGAAGTAAATGAAAAGATATTGCTTGCAACTTATAAAAATGTTGCCACATTTAAAAAAGCTAATTTACAATATAAAGCACATCGTAATAAACTATTAAAACAAATTCATAAGATTAAAGAACTTGAACCATGAGATTTATCGCTTGATTTAAGAACTAAAACTATTAAGGTTGATATTGAGCAAGCAAAACAAGAGGTATTAAAAGCTTTATCTCCTATGGGAGATGAATACCTAAAGGTGGTAAAAAAAGCTTTTAATGAGCATTGAATTAGTTGGTTGCCTAAACCACATAAGATGACTGGAGCATATTCAATTGGTGGGACATATGGTTTAGATAAGTTCTATATCTTAATGAACTTTAATAATACATCTGATGCTGTTTCAACTATTGCCCACGAGTTGGGCCATAGTGTTAATAGCTACTATATTAATAAAAACCAAGATGTTTATGCCGAAGTAGATATGTTTGTGGCAGAAATTGCTTCCATTGTTAATGAAATGTTATTAAACTTCTATTGATTAAAAAAGTATCACAACAATAAAGCGATGAAGCTACATATTTTGGAAAATATGTTATCAACATTCTTTTCAACTACTTCACGCCAAATTACCTTTAGTGCTTTTGAATTTGAAGCTAATAAACTAATTAATGCTGGTAAAGCATTTACGGTTGAAGATGTTGAACGTTTATATTTAGAAGCAAGAAAGAAATATGAAGGCATTTCAGCCA
>JAZLIV010000048.1:0-3933 GCA_045617545.1 Mycoplasmoidaceae bacterium
AGGTAATCGTGGTGAACCAAGACCAAGACCTCCATTCCCTGCTGTTAAGGGATTATTTGGTAAACCAACATTATTAAATAACGTTGAAACATATGCTAATATTACACAAATTATTTTAAAGGGTGCTGATTGATTTAATAAGATCGGTACAGAAAAATCTAAAGGAACAAAAGTGTTTGCTGTTGGTGGAAAGATCAACCGAACAGGTCTTATTGAAGTCCCAATGGGAACAACTTTAAGAAAGATTGTTTATGATATCTGTGGTGGTGTTCCTCATGGCAAGAAATTTAAAGCTGCCCAAACTGGTGGACCATCTGGTGGATGCATTCCTGCTAAATTGTTAGACACACCAATGGATTATGAAAACTTAATTGCTATCGGATCAATGATGGGATCAGGTGGTTTAATTGTTATGGATGAAGACAACTGTATGGTTGACATCTGTAAATTCTATATGGAATTCATTGTTGAAGAATCATGTGGTAAATGTGTACCATGTCGTATTGGTAACAAACGTTTACTTGAACTTTTAACAAAGTTCACATCTGGTCAAGCAACAGAAAATGATATTAAGAAAATTGAAGACTTAGCCTTCCACATTAAGGCAACTTCTGCTTGTGGTTTAGGTCAAACTTCACCAAACCCAGTTCTTTCAACATTAAGATACTTTAGAGATGAATATATTGCTCACACTAAAGGACAATGTCCTGCTGGTGTATGTAAAGCCTTAACTGGATACTATATTGATCCAGAAAAATGTAAAGGCTGTTCAAGTTGTGCAAGAAACTGTCCAGTTAATGCAATTACTGGTTCAGTTGGTAAACCATTTGTTATTGACCAAGCTAAATGTATTAAGTGTGGTGCTTGTGAACGTAACTGTCGTTTCCATGCAATAAGTAAGAAGTAGTGAGGTAGATTATGAAAAAGAAATTAATTAATTTAACTATTGACGGTGTTAAAGTTGCAATCGAAGAAGGTTCAACTATTCTTGATGCCGCAAGAAAAGCTAACATTACTATTCCTACTTTGTGTCACTTAAAAAACCTAAACCCAATTGGTGCTTGTCGAATGTGTTTGGTTGAAGTTAAAGGTGCGCGTGGTTTAGTTGCTTCTTGTGTTTTCCCTGTTGCTGAAGGAATGGAAGTAACAACTAACTCATATAAAGTTGTTCAAGCAAGACAAAAGAACCTTGAGTTATTAATATCTAACCACCGTAAAGATTGTTCAAATTGTTTAAAATCACATTTCTGTAAATTAAAAGAATATGCAGAAACATACATGATCGATGATCATGCATATGAAGGAGATAAATCTTCTCATGCACCTGATACATCATCTCCATCAATTGTTCGTGATCCAAGCAAATGTATTTTATGTAAGAAATGTATTTCTGTTTGTGATGGACAACAAGATGTTGGTGTAATCCATGCTAATAATCGTGGTTTTAACACATACATTGGTTGTGCCTTTGATGAAAAGTTAGACAAAACTGCTTGTGTTGGATGTGGACAATGTACACTTGTTTGTCCAACTGGGGCGTTAACAGAAAAAACAAGTTATCAAGAAGTGCTTGAAAAATTAGCTGATCCAAACTACGTTGTAGTTTGTTCGCCTGCACCATCAGTTCGTGCTGGTTTAGGTGAAGAATTTGGTCTTCCAATCGGTACTGATGTTGAAGGTAAAATGATTACAGCCTTAAGACGTTTAGGCTTTAAATATGTATTTGACGTAAACTTTGCTGCTGACTTAACCATTATGGAAGAAGGATTTGAATTCCTTGATCGATTAAATAATGGTGGTAAACTACCATTAATTACAAGCTGTTCACCAGGATGAATTAATTACTGTACAGCTTATTATCCTGAATTTATCCCTAACTTATCTACGGCTAAATCACCAATGCAAATGCAAGGTGCTGTAACTAAAACTTATTGAGCACAAAAGATGGGTATTGATCCAAAGAAGATTTATACAGTTCATATCATGCCATGTACAGCTAAGAAATCGGAAATTCAATATGGTTGTGATGCATTAAAAGGAATGCGTGATACTGATGCAGTATTAACAACTAGATCATTAGCGAAGATGATTAAAGCAATGGGAATTAACTTCCCATTCCTAGATGATGGCAAGTTTGATGACCCAATTGGTGAATCAACTGGTGCAGCAGTAATCTTTGGTGCGTCTGGTGGTGTTATGGAAGCTGCTTTAAGAACTGTTGCTGATAAAGTAACAGGTGAAAACCTTAAGAACATTACTTACACAAAAGTTCGTGGTGCTAAAGGAATTAAAGAAGCTACTTTAAACCTTAAAGGTAACGAAGTTAAGGTTTGTGTTGCTTCTGGTTTAGCTAATGCTAGACAAGTATTAGAAGATGTTAAATCAGGCAAGAAACATTATCACTTCATTGAAATTATGTGTTGTCCTGGTGGTTGTGTTAACGGTGGTGGAATGCCATATGTTGACTATGACATGATCTCACGATCAGACGTAATAAAATTACGTTCAAGAGCACTTTATAAAAATGATGCTCACAAGAAATATCGTAAGAGTCATGAAAACCCATCTATTATTAAAATTTACAAAGAATTCTTTGAAAAACCAAACTCACATAAAGCTCATGAAATCCTTCATAGATCTTACAAAAAACGTGAGTATATTTAGGGTTAAATATTATTCAATAATATTTATGTTTTTCTATATAATTAAAGAGAATAAGGAGATATTAACTTATGTCAAAAGCTGTCGTAAATAAAGAAAAATGTTTAGGCTGTGGTGCCTGCACAGGAGTTTGTCCTGTTGGTGCTGTAGTTATCGGTTCTGATGGCAAAGCCGGTGTTGACCAATCTAAATGTGTTGGTTGTGGCGCATGTGCTGGAGTATGTCCTGTACAAGCCATTGAGAACAAATAATTTTCTTGACAACTGAGAAAAAGAGTGCTCGAGCGCTCTTTTTTCTTTTTATAATTTATAGTATGCAAAAAAATATTTTTCATATTCATACATACATTTGTAAACATGCTTCTAATAAATTAGAAGAAGTTGTTGCTTATGCTTTAAAGCATGGATATAAGAAGTTATATTTTACGGAACATCCATATATTGCTGTTCCTTGTCCTTATCAAGTTAGAAGAGCTAATAAAAAAGAAATTGCGCAATTGAAACATGATATTGATAAGTTGAATAAAAAATATAAGAATAAATTAAAAATTTATTTTGGTTATGAAGTTGAATATAACCAAGTTAATAAATGATATTTTAAAAAAATAGCTAAAGATCCATATTGTGACTTTTTTGTTTTTGGTAATCATTTTTACGGTGATTTATTTAAAATGACAATGCCTCTACCTTTGGTAGCCAACGTAACAAAAACAAAAAAACAATTATTAGAATTTGATAGAAATAATTATTTAGGAATGAGTAGTGGTTTAATGTCATGAGTGGCTCATCCAGAGATTTATTTAAACTCTTACCAAAAATGAGATGCAACTGCACAAATGGTGGCTAAGCATATTATTAAATGAGCAATTAAATACAAATTACCATTGGCCTTTAATGTTAACTTTGCAAGTTATGCAACAAAAAGTGTTTGACATTATCCATGTAAATATTTTTGACAATTAGTTGCTAAAACAAACATCCCGGTAATTATTGAAGCTGACGCACATGATATGCACCCTTTAAAAGTAGAATGAATGAAAAAAGCTAGACAGTTGGCTATTAGCTATGGCTTAAAAAAGAACTTAACTGACAAAGTTAAACTAAATCCTTTAAAAAAATAAAAAAAAGCTTCTAAGAAGCTTAACCTGTATAAGGAACTTTAAAGTATTCAGCTATTTCAATGATAGCTTTTTCTTCATCATCTCAATTAGAGCATCTAACTTCGATTTTGCTTGGTATTTTGATTTTTGCATAAGCCGTCATTAAATTAATT
>JAZLIV010000049.1:0-2078 GCA_045617545.1 Mycoplasmoidaceae bacterium
GTGTAGCTGTAGATTCAAAAGTTTTTTGTGCATCATTGATTTTATGACCAATACTGTTAATAATTTCATTAAAACTATCAGCAGCAATATTTCTGGAGTTAGCCGGCATTAAAGCTAAAGCTATTTCTCAAGGATTAGATGCAGCAAGTCCTGGTAGACCCATACTATAGTCTAACGTTAATCTCGAACAGATTTTGTTTTGCAAATATAGTAAGTCTTGGTTTTGACCAGTAGCATCGGCAGCATTTGGTAACATTAAGTTACCATAATGTCCAACAGCATCACAATACCCTTCATTTTGTAATAGATCTACAATTAAATTTCGAGAATATGGTTTAGTAAATTGGTGATATGAGTTTTCTTCGTCCTTTGTAGATCAACTATGGCCTTCTAATGCAGTTGTATCTCAAGCTGTATTAAATATATATTGGGTTGGATTAGACCAACCAAAACCTTGAATTAAATTAGGATCATCTTCTTGGGCTTTTGAATAATCATAAGTTGAATAAACCGAACCACCACTAGTTGGTGTCGTTAATTCAATATTAAAACTGTAATCAAATTGCGATGAGTTTAATTCTTGAGAACGATTTAATTTATTAAATGTTGTCATAGCAAAGACAAGTGATGACATTGTCAAACAACTCATTGCAGCCAACATTATCAAACGAGAAATAGAGTTAAAAGCCAAAGCGACTCTGAATCTAGTTAGCACTCCAAAATGTTTAAATGGTTTTTTAGCAATTCTTGAAAAACTATTTGTTTTAAACTCAGAACCTGGTTTCATTAATTCAACAGAATTAACACGTAAGACTATTAATGTTGTAATCCAACAAATGAAACTGAAAATAATAAATGGAACAAAGATACAACCCAAGAATGAAATCCAATCAAATTTAATTAATGGCGTTGGTAACATTCAATAACTCTTGAACATCGCTAATGCCCCAGCCTGTAAACCCAAACCAGTTAAATAAGCGGCAATACCACCAATAATGGCTGGCATTAAAGCAAATGGTAATAATGAAACAGCAATCTTTCATTTTTTAATACCATTAGCCCGCATAATACCAATGTTAACTCTGTTACGTTCAACATACCGTTTAATAATTACAAAACAAATTACTAAACACAAAATACCCATAAATGTACATAAAATGGTTGAAACCAATTTAACAACACGTACTAATCTTGGTAAATAAGCAACTCTAAACCCAGAACAGTTTAAAACATTACTTGCGTCATCAGCAAAATATGCACAATTGATATCTTTAGGATAAATCATGTTATCTTTTGCTCAAGAGTTAATTTCATTAACTATCTCTTTCTGACGATTAGTATTAACATTAGGTTTAAACTTAGCAATTAAATAATCTTCTGTTGGTGAATTAATAAAAGCTAATTTAATTGTGTAGTAACCAGCTTCGTTACAATAGACTAAACATTCTGTTTTAGTATTTGGTGTTGGTCTTGAGATATCAACAACTGGATACATAAAATCAGGTGTTAAACCACAACCTCAAATAATTTGGTTGTAGCCACCACAGTCAGCAATGTATTGTTTATCTATTCCTTTTCAATCATTACGATTAATAACAATTGGATCTTTACCAGGAATGTCATAAGACATTGATTCTCATTCTTGTTTAGTAGAAGGATTGATTCAAAAACCAAATTGATCTTGTGTCAAACTATTAAATCAAGCTTTAGCAATATCTTGAGTTAAGGAAGATGGGTTAGAACCATAAACAGCTTTATATCATTCTTGAAATGGCAAGAAGTTAATTATTAGTGATGGATCAATAACACGCTTTGAATTTTTTTCTAAATGTTGTGGATTGACAATAGAAAAGCGAGACGTTCAGTTAGAAATTGTACATGTTTGTGGTGTTCCTAATATTTCTACTCAACTAAATACAACATTACCATTACTACTGATAGTAACTGATTCGCCAGCGCCGTTATATCAATCACTTAAATAAGCTTCATATGATTGTGATAGTTTGGATTCATAATTTAATAGAAGGTTAGTATATTCCTGATAACTAACACTAGTAGCAGCTAAATTTTCTAGGATT